>NZ_KB899411.1 GCF_000378205.1 Sediminispirochaeta bajacaliforniensis DSM 16054
TTCCCTCCGGCCTTGATGCTCATATCACCTGAGGCATCAAGGCCCACATTCCCCTTTGAGCTGGCCTTCAGATTTGCGTTTGCCTTGATGATGGCCTGGCTGGATGAAGCGGTAAGCTTTCTGCACTTGATGTTGATGTCCCCAAGTTCGTTGACGATCTGAATGCCGGCCGATGAGAGGCTGATCCTCATCTTACCCTCCCTGGCGCTGATCACAAGCTCCTCTTCTCCTTCCTTGTCGTTCATCATGATCTCAAGGCCGCTTCTTGTCCTGATGTACTTCTTGTCGTTGGCTCCGTCCTGCTCGTAGTAGGGAGGGGTCCGTTTGGTGTGCACCGAGCCGATGACAAAGGGGCAGTTGGGATTGTTGAGGTAGAATCCCACCACCACCGCATCCCCGATGTCAGGCAGGCTCCAGATCCCGTAGCCCTTTGAGGCCCAGGGGCTTAAACATTGTATCCAGGGGCTGGGGGTATCATCCCCGAAGACCAAAGGTGCTATGACCTTTACCCTGCCAAGCCCGTCGGGGTCGTGGTTGTCCACCACCTTGCCCCAGGTGGCCGTTGCCTTCAGGCGGGGGTCTTTCCATTGATGCCAGATAAAGCGTGAGGTCCTGTTGGCAGGATCGTAGTATTTAGTTTTGATACGCTGAAGTTCGCGGTAGTCGATACGCATGCTATGTTCTCCTTTTTTATGATAATTTTTTAATCAAATAAAACCCTAAGGCAGGAATATTGGACTGTCAATTGCTTCTGTGGCCGACGGGAGGAAAAAACGCAGTTTTCTTTGTAGTTTCTAATTACTTATATAATAAATAAATAAAAGAATTGGATTCATATATCAAAACATATGAACTATTTTTGTATGAAAAAGCATTGCACATATATGCAAAGAGATTTCATATATACTTTTTTTGATTGCTTCTTGCAATCTTTATTCAAATTTTATTTGACCTTTAAGAATTGGTATATTTTTGACTAAGCATTCATAAAAGCCTTGATTTTTACTTCTACGAGAGTAACATAAGGATCAAAGAATCAAGTTTTATGGAGGATATCAAGATGCGAAAACGAAAGACATTGCTCCTGCTGCTGGTGTCTGTTGCGGTGCTGCTTTCATCCTGCGCCGGGGGTACTTATGTCCAAAAGTCTCCCGAAACGGTGTACGACCTTACGGTGCTGCACACCAACGATCACCACGGTCACGTCCTGAAATTCTACGACTACCCTGCTCCGGACAACGGAGGGCTTCCGGCACGGGCGACCTATGTCAAGCAGGTCCGTCAGGAGGTGCCGAACGTATTGGTTCTCGATGCCGGTGATGTGAATACCGGTATGCCCGAATCGAATTTTTTTAACGCAGAACCCGATTTTATCGGCTACAGTTACATCGGCTACGATGCAATGACCCTCGGAAACCATGAGTTCGACAATCCGAAAGAGGTTCTTGCCGCCCAGATGGAAGAGTCGAACTTTCCCTTCCTTTCGGCAAACATAAAAGATGCCAATGGTAAGCTTATCGCCACTCCCTACATCATCAAGGAGTTCGACGGCTTCAAGGTTGCCATCTTCGGCCTCACCACAAAGGAGACCGCAACCATCGGAAATCCACAGATCGTGGCCGACCTCACCTTCGAAGATGAGGTTGAAACGGCAAGGGCCCTGGTTCCCGAGCTGAAGAAAAAGGCGGATATCGTCATCGCCCTGGTCCACATGGGGATCTATGATGAGAGCAAAGAGGGTCTGGGCAGCCGCTGGCTTGCCAGGAATGTGGATGGCATCGATATGATCATCGACGGTCACAGCCACACCTTTCTTGAAAAGCCCATTGTAGAGAACGGCGCCTATATCGTTTCGGCAAAGCAGTGGGGGCTTTACGTCGGAAGAGCCGACATCAAGATCCAAAACATGAAAATCGTCGACTTCTCCTGGGAGCCGGTACCCATCAACCTGAAAACACGGGAGAAAAAGGCGGACGGCAGCTCGGTATTCCACTATGTGGACAAGGAGATCCCCGAGGATGCGCAGCTTTTGGCCATACTTACCCCCTATGCAGATAAGGTTGAAGCCGCCCTTGCCGAAGAGATCGGAACAGCGGCGGATGTCTTTCCCAACGAGATGGTCAGACAGGAAGAAACGGCCTTGGGTGACCTGGTTGCCGATTCCATGAAATGGTATGCCGAAAAGATGAACCTCGATGTCGACTTTGCCATCAATAACGGCGGAGGCATCAGGGAAACCCTTCCCACGGGAACCATAACGAAAAAGACCATCTACCAGATTCTCCCCTTCGACAACTCGGTTTATGTGATCACCATGAAGGGTAGCGATCTCAAGGGCCTCTTTGATTACATCCCCACGGTTGTCGGAGCGGGAGCATACCCCCAGGTATCCGACGGCATCAGCTTCACCATCGATCTTGGTACAGGGAAGGTGAAAGATCTCCTGATAGGCGGAAAGCCCCTCGATCCGAATGCCACCTACAAGATCGCGACCAACAGTTACATGGCAACGGGAGGAGACGGCTACGTGGTCTTCAAGAATGCTTCTCAAGGCTACGACACATCGATGTTCCAGAGAGACGCAACCATCGAATATATTCAGCAGCTCGACGGAGCGATAGTTCCTGAAATTGCCGGCCGCGTGAAGATTATCAAGTAGCGCTGCCTTTTGCGTCTTAGCAATAGAATCCCCGTCCGCCAAACGGATGGGGATTTTTTATGCATAAAAATTGATTTTAAACGCATATTATTTCACAAAGCCGCTGGCAGCACCTGTTGACAGAAACATCGATCAAAGTATATACAATGATACATGGAAACACGGGAACTTTACGAAACAGCGTCCCTTGCCCGGCTCTCCCTCGGGGAGGATGAAGCCGCCGTTCTGGCCGAAGAGGTCGGAAGGCTTCTGGAATATGTTTCCCGTATGCAAGAAGTCGACATAGAGGGACTCGAACCCACCACTCATGCTCTTTCCGAAGAGCCAATTCTCCGCAATGACGAGGTGCACGGGGAGAATCTTTCAGATTCTCTCCTGGATAATGCCCCGGAACTGGAAGACCGGTTCATCGTCATCCCCAATGTGCTGTAAGCATCGCGAACAGCGCGCCCGGTCAAGACAACAGACAAGACGATACCCAAAAATTATGAAACAGGAAAGCGGTTCAGGGTTGGACCAACCGCTGGTTAAGGAGGAATCATGAGCGATGCTGCTCTATTCGGATGGAGTTCCACCGCCGAATATTGTACTTATCTAGATGAGAACGATAAAAAGGTGGGCGCCTTTTTATCAAGAACCGGTGCCGACGAATTTCAATCCGCATTGGAGCGAAGTCGTTCAGAAGCGAGCGACCGAAGTCCCTTGAGAGGGATGCCCTTTGCGGTGAAAGACAATATTGCAGTTAAGGGTCTCCCTCTCAGTTGCGGCTCCAAGATGCTTGAAACCCTAAGCAGTCCCTATTCGGCCACTGCCGTAGAAAAGCTGCAACAAGCGGGAGCCGTGGTCGTGGGAAAAACGAACCTGGATGAATTCGGTATGGGTTCATCCTGCGACAATTCGGCCCTGGGGACGACACACAATCCCTGGGATGTCGCAAGGGTTGCAGGCGGATCGAGCGGAGGTTCGGCTGCGGCTGTCGCCGCAGGGATGGTGCCCTTCGCCCTCGGCAGCGATACCGGAGGCTCAATCAGGCAGCCTGCCGCTTTTTGCGGGACCTACGGACTCAAACCCTCCTACGGGGTTGTCAGCCGATTCGGTCTTGTCGCCTACGCCTCAAGTCTTGAAACCATCGGGATCATCTCCCTGGATGCACAGCTGCTGCGTACCGTTTTCGATATCATGCGGGGGCAGGACCCGAAGGACCAGTCCAGCCGTCCTTTTTCCCCGCAGGCCTCGGAAAAGAGGCAGGGTGAAAAGCCGCGGATCGGTGTCATTACCGATATAGAGGGGCTTGCGCCTGCTATGGAGAGCGCCTATCGGGAACGCCTGGACTTGATTCGCAAGAAGGGTTATGAAATCGTCGAAATCGAACTCCCCATGCTCGAATATGTGGTACCGGCCTACTACACCATCGCCTCGGCGGAAGCAAGTGCAAACCTCGCCCGATATGCAGGAATTCGCTATGGCCACAGAACGGACTGGGCCGACGAACATAGTGAATTAACGGAAAAAAGTCGCGACGAAGGCTTCGGCGATGAGGTAAAGCTGAGGATACTCCTGGGCACCTATGTGCTGAGATCGGGATTCAAGGACCAATACTACCTCCGGGCCCAAAAGATCAGGACCCTGCTTCGCAACGAGATCCTTTCGGCCTTCCAAAAGGTCGACCAGATTCTTTCGCCGGTATTTCCCACGGCAGCCTTCCCGCACGGCGATGCCGGTTTAGACCAGTTTCAGCAGAAATTGGCGGACAAGTTTACCGCAACGGCAAACCTTGCAGCTATCCCCGCCCTCGCCTTCCCGGCCGGGCAGTCAGAGGGCCTGCCCTTCGGACTCCAGCTCCTGGGCCCGGAGTTCAGCGAACACAAACTTATCGATACTGCATCAGAATTTACCGAACTGTGGGAGCCGAAAACGGCACCCGGCTTCAGGGAATGGAGGTAAGCCATGTACGACACCTTTATTGGACTTGAAATTCACATTCAGTTGCTGACGAAGACAAAGGTATTTTGCGGCTGCTCCAATAACTATGGCGACGAACCAAACACCAACGTCTGCCCCGTCTGTCTTGGTTATCCAGGAACCCTGCCGGTTCTTAATACCGATGCACTCTTCATGGCCTACCAGGTGGTCGGCGCCCTCAAATGCAAGCGTGCGGAAGCAGCAATCTTTGAACGAAAAAACTACTTCTATCCAGATATGCCGAAAAACTATCAGATCAGCCAGTTTGCCGATCCGGTCGGCATCAACGGCGAGGTAATCTTCCCCTTCCAGGGAGAAGAACACAGGGTCCGCATCCACGACGTCCACCTTGAGGAGGATGCGGGGAAGATGATCCATGCCGGGGATATGTCCCTCTTGGACTACAACAGGGCGGGAACACCGCTGCTTGAGATCGTCACCGAACCCGACCTTCGAAGCGGAGAGGAAACCGAAGCCTTTCTCCGCTATTTCCGCACCCTGGTACGGACCATCGGGGTTTCCCGCGGAAACATGGAAGAGGGGAACCTCAGATGCGACGCAAATATATCGATAAACACCCACGGAGCAGGCCTTGGGACCAAGGTGGAACTCAAAAACATCAACTCCAGCCGCTTCGTTCGCCTTGCCCTCGAATATGAGAAGGAACGTCAAATCGGTATTGTCGAAGCTGGAGGAAGCGTAGACCAGGAAACACGGCTCTGGAACGAAAACAAAGACATTACCGTGGTGATGCGGCGCAAGGAAGAGTCCAAGGATTACCGTTACTTCCCGGAGCCCGACCTGCCTCCCTATCGTCCCGGTGAAGATTTCTTCCGCAGAGTCGAAGAAAGCCTGCCGGAACTCCCCCTTGACCGTCAGAAACGCATGGAGGCAGCTTTTTCCCTGACAGACGAGCAAGCCTCCTACCTTTGTGAAGAAAAGGCAAGAGCAGACTACTTTGAAGCGGCAGTTGCGGCCGGGTCCGAGGCCCAGCATCTTTACTTTTGGATGTCCGGCGATCTTGCGGCCCTCGTTAACAAAAGCGGAACTCCCCTTGAGGAAAGCAGGCTTTCACCTGAGAAACTGGCGACCGTACTCAGGCTCCTTGACAACGGAGCGATACACGGTCCCATCGCCAAAAAGATGGTTGCGCTGCTCTTCGAGGAGGAACACGATCCGGAAGGGCTGATCGCTGAGCGAGGATGGAAGGCCCTCGACGACACATCGAAAATCCTTCCCATCGTAAAGAAGGCCGTAGACGCGAATCCCTCGGCAGCAGAGCAGCTCAAACAAGGAGAGACAAAGGTCCTCGGCTTTTTCATGGGCCAGGTCATGAAAGAAACCGGCGGAAGGGCGGACCCGGAAACCGCAAAGGCCTTAATTACTTCATATGTGAAGGGAGAAATAGTATGAGAGTTTTATGCAAAGATATAGCAGGCAGCAATGGACAGGAGGTTGAGGTAAAGGGCTGGATTCACCGTATTCGCGACCTCGGCGGGGTCTGTTTCATCATGCTCAGGGACCGAAGCGGTATGGTTCAATTGATTTTCGAATCAGCGCCCGATGTAACCCTGGAATCTGTAGTTTCCGTCGAAGGAACGGTGCAGGAAAACCAGAAAGCTCCCGACGGCTATGAAATACAGGTCTCGACCATGAAGGTGCTCTCCCGTGCTGCCGCCGATCTTCCGATCCAGGTAAACGGCGATCCCGACAAACTGGGCATCGAGGCGATCCTCGACAACCGGGTCATCAGCCTTCGGAATCCCAAGATCCGCTCAATCTTTCACCTTCAATCCAATATCCTTGCCTATTTCGCCGAATATCTTCGCAGCCAGGACTTTACCGAAATTAAAAGTTCCAAGCTGATCGGCAGTGGTTCGGAGGGAGGAACAGGCCTTTTCGAGGTTGAGTACTTCGACCGAAAGGTATATCTTGCCCAGAGTCCACAGCTCTACAAGCAGACCATGGTCGCCTCCGGGATGGAACGTGTCTTTGAGATCGGCGCAGCCTACCGGGCCGAAAAACACGACACGCCGCGACACCTGAACGAATACGTCAGCCTCGATGTGGAAATGGGATTCATAGAAAGCGATCAGGACCTCATGGATCTGGAAACGGGAATCCTCAAGCATATCTTCGGCCGCATTGCCGAATCCGACAGTGCGATTCTCGAACAGTGGGGAGCCAGCGTACCGAGTCAGGAGGCCCTGGACCATATCCCCAGGATCAGCCACGACGAGGCAAAGGCGATCCTCTCCGAACGACTTGGCAAGCGGGTATTCGAGCTCAATCCCGAAGGTGAACGGGAGTTGTGTGAATGGGCCCTTGAGAACCATGGCGTCGAGCTGGTTTTCGTAAACGCCTTTCCCAGAAAAAAACGCCCCTTCTACACCTACCCCGACGGCATGAAAACCATGAGCTTCGACCTTCTTTTCCGGGGACTCGAGATAACGTCGGGGAGCCGAAGGATCAACGAATACGATATGCTGGTGGAAAACATCAAGCGTTTCGGTCTTGATCCGGCAGGCCTTGCAGGCTACCTCGAGGTGTTCAAGTACGGAGCCCCTCCCCACGGGGGATTTGCCATCGGCCTTGAACGTTTCACCCAGAAGGTCCTTGGGCTCTCCAGCATCAAAGAGGCATCGCTCTTTCCCCGGGATAGGAAGCGGGTTACTCCCTAACAGGAAGCATATGAAAGCTTCGGCGAAGCTGAAACAACGGGCCCTTCGGCTAAAAAAAGAGATAGGCGCCATTGCCTATCTCGTACAAGAACCGGGGCTCTCACTTTTGCCGAAGCTGCTGATGTTTCTTACCCTTGCCTACGCCCTCAGCCCGATTGACTTGATTCCCGATTTCATTCCAGTCCTTGGTTATCTGGATGATCTTCTCATCCTTCCGGCCCTCATAGCACTTACCGTCAAAACCATTCCGAACGATGTCATGAAAGCCGCAAGGGAACGGGCGGAAAGAGAGCCGCTTCAACTTAAAAAAAGGTGGTTTTTCGCCGTCATTTTTATTGTGATATGGCTCTCTCTCGCCGGACTGATACTTAGGTCTCTATTTAAAGCGTAATACTCTCCTCGTTTTTTAACAGTGTGCCCTTGCAGGAAATCGACTTAAGAAAACGCTGGGCATCCTTTCGCGTACCGACAATGTCCCCCCAATGATAAGGGACAACCATGGAGGGTGCGATCGCTTTCGCGGCCTTGGCGGCCTCCTCCGCATCCATGGTAAAGGTACCACCCACCGGCAAAAGGGCCAAATCGATACCGTCGAGTCCACCCATCTCCTCTATAAGGTCGGTATCACCCGCGTAATAGACCTTTTTGCCTTCCATGGAAAGAATAAAGCCAAGCCACTGCTTCTCACGCGGATGAAACTCTTTTTCGAGATTGTAGGCAGGAACGGCCGTAATAGCTATGGAACCGGAAACCGTAACCGAATCTCCCGGCTTGACGGCGGTTCCATACCCAAGTTCCTCGACAACATCGGCAGATGCAACGATCTCGGTATTATCCCTTCGCAGGGCCTTGATGTCGTCGATTGAAAAATGATCGTAATGGGAATGACTTATGAGGATTACGTCGGCGTCGTGGGGTTCTCCTTCAATCTTCCACGGATCGATATAAACGGTTTTCGAGCCAAAGACTAGAAAACTTGCATGCCCAAGCCATGTAAGTGTAAGCGACATTGCACGCCTCCTTATCAGAGAACAGATAATACTATAATTATAATGATGACTTCCTGACGGAAGCAACTTTTTTTAAACGGGCAGCCCCTTATTCTTCCGCTTTCACCATTTTCCCGTCAAAAAAACTACGGTAGGCGGCATCGCTGCCCAGAATATGGTTTTGTACCCAATCCATGAGGAAATTCAGGGCATCCACCGAAATGAAAAGCTTACCTGCCTGAAATTGCTCTTGAAGATCTATTGCCTTTTGTGTGAAGAATTGATGTTCGGCCTTATGCTTATCAGTGTCGGGATAATCATATTGCTCAAAGGCCTTCTCTTCGGAGCTAAAATGATAGACGGTATATTTTACGAGTTCATCAAGAACTTTCGCGATGATCTCATTGCTCTTTCCGTTACGCATTGCATCGTGAAGGGCATTCAAATGACCAATCAGGACTTTATGCTGATCATCGAAGGTGTCAACTCCCACACTTAAACTTTGATTCCAGCTTATCAGTGCCATATCATCTCCTTTTCTTAGGAATTAGGTCAACATACCACAAAGGATACCCTTTGGCCAGTTCAAAAAAAAACGCATAGGAACTGCTGTTATAAGCCTGCCGTAGTTGGCGAGAAGCGAGCGCTTCGCTACAATATCCCTATTATGATCGACGGATATAAACAACAGTTGGGATTAATGGCTACCGAACGTGGTATTAAACTGATCAAGGATACCTTTGAGCAGGAGCTTTCCAGAGGACTCGATCTGCAGAGAGTCAGCGCCCCCAAATTCCTCGAGGTAGGAGACGGGCTTCAAGACGACCTTGCAGGAACCCAGGAACCGGTCAGTTTCCGAGTAAAACACCGCCCGGCTAACATCGAAATCGTACATAGCCTTGCAAAATGGAAAAGAATGGCCCTTTCCAGATACGGTTTTGCTCCTGATACGGGCCTGTACACCGATATGGATGCGATACGAAAGGATGAGGATGTCAGCGAAATCCACAGCATCTACGTCGACCAATGGGACTGGGAAAAACGCATCACCCCTGAATATCGAAATTTGGACTACCTGAAGGAAACGGTGCGTTCGATCTATCTTGCAATGCGAAAGACAGAGCAGATTGTCCACGAAGCATTTCCTATCATCGAACCTCGAATGCCTCATCAGATTACCTTCATCCACTCCGCCGAATTGGAAAAACGATGGCCGGAACATACCCCAAAAGAACGCGAGGAGCTGGCTGCAAAGGAGTATGGAGCCTTCTTTCTCATCGGCATCGGTGCAAAACTTGCATCGGGTAAGCCCCACGATCTGAGGGCTGCCGACTACGACGACTGGATCACCGAAAACAGCGACGGCTATCAGGGGCTGAACGGCGACATCATTGTCTTTGATCACACCAGAGGGCGGGCCATGGAACTCTCCTCCATGGGGATTCGAGTCTCCCCGGAATCGCTGAAGGCCCAGCTCAGTGAGATGGGTCAGGAAGAGCGGCTCTCCTGGAGCTTCCACCGGGGTGTTATCGACGGATCTATTCCCCTCTCCATCGGGGGAGGAATAGGACAGAGCAGGCTCTGTATGTTGCGGCTTCATAAGATGCACATCGGAGAGGTTCAGGCAAGTATCTGGCCGGACTCAATGATCGAAGAATACGCAAAAATCGGGGTCTCCTTTCTATAGAAAGAAGCCCCCCGCCCTTTTATTCTCCGGGAAGGACCCCTTTCTTGAGTATGATGCATGCATACAACGCCTGATCACCGGTGGAAACCACCGCGTATGCGGATTTGGCCCGTTCGTAGAAGGCAAAGCGCTCAATATACTCAAAATCGGTAAAGCCTGTATGGTGACGTTTTACGATACTTCGGAACTCATCCCACCGTTTCGGCTTTGTCGAATCGCCGGGAACCACCTCAAGGAGCCCCGCCGGTTTTTCTACAAAGGTATCAAGAGGAAAAAGCTGGAGGATCGCGTCAAGCACCTCGGGCACATTGTGCCCGTCGCAGCGCACAAGCCGTTTTGCGCATGATGCATGGGGGAAGTTCCCGTCTCCGATGACAAGATCGTCTCCATGTCCCATCTCCATCAAAATTTTCAAAAGATCCGGGGGAAGGATCTTGGGAATACCTTTCAGCATACTAACCTCCTCGTGCTTCCTGCCCTATTCGTGGCGATACAGCTCCCAGCCGAGATAACGCCCCGTCGCTTCCTCAATAATATCGGCGACAAGCCCCCGGCTCATGGCAATATGATGCTCAAAGCCATTCCGCGTGATGTGGCGAAGCAGGTTGTTCAAATTTTTGACCTTACAGACCGCAATTCCCCCGTCCATGCCGTAGGGATCGTCGGTAAAGGCCCCCTCACCCAGATAGGATTTTATCACACCTCTGCGATCATCGGTGGAAATTCGAAAGAAGGTAAAATATCCGGGTGCAACCTTTCCCTTAATCGCACCAAAACAGCGGTCGGGCCCGATGGTATTGCCCAAAATGTCGAGGTTGGAGATCTCCAGCTCGCTTCCCATGAAACTCTTCGGGTAGTTCGAGCAGTGGGTACAGACGCAGGTATCGGCGCCGTAATCGAAATTGTTATTCCAGTCGAGGAATCCCGGGGGATTCCCGGATGCAAGAAGAAGGGTATACATAGAGACAGCACCGGCAACATCCATCTCACAGGCAGAGGGCCTTTGCTTCTCTCCCATCATACTCATGGTCAGGCAGGAAGCACAGCCGTAATTGTACTCCAGGGAGTCCCAACACTGTATGGCACTGGCATCCAATTCGTTTTCCTCCATGAAACGATTCACGGCAACGGAGAAACGGGACTGAAGCAGAATATGCTCCTCGGAAATGCTCTTTGGAATCCTGCCATAGGCCCCTATGGCCTCACGCATCGATTTCACTGCGGGATCGGAGGTCCCGAGGGAACGGGCTGAAGCAAGGATCTCGGAGAGATCTATCGGCACCACCGTTATACCGGATGCCTGCAGCAGCTTCTCCGAAAAGCGGACCGTTTGGAACCCGGCAGGTCGTGCTCCAATGGCTCCGATACGGGCCCTTCGCAAGCCACGAACCGTCCGACAAACGGCGGCAAAGCGGTGAAGGTCGGCAAGAAATTCATCGCTTCGAAGATCGCAGGTATGGTGGGTCGTGTCGGTAAAATCGATACCGTACTGGTAGAGATTATTGCATACCGATATTTTTCCGCAGAAGGAATCTCTGCGCTGAAGGATACCGACCTTATCGTTTTCATCATTTGCGGCCTGGACCAACACGGGAACCTTAAGATCCGCCATGGTCAGGGTATTCACAACCCCCAACTCGTCACCGAAATTGGGTAGTATGACGATGACTCCGTCGATATCACCCCGGTGTCCGTCGAAGAGTTCCGCGCAGAGTTTTGCATCCCGATATGTCTCGATACAGCCGCTGGTGGTCTGCCCTTCATCGGGGATGACATAGTCGTAGCCGGTTTTATCCAGGATCTCCAGAAGCGCCCTGCGGTCGGTCAGGGCAAGCTCGGCATTGAAGATATTCCGTGTAGCGGGAATGATACCGAATGTAAGTTTTTTCTCCATGATTTTCATGCGATCTCCGCCTCCTCACGTTTTTTTGTTTCGCCGCCGGTCAGCGAGACCGACGAACGCGCCTTCATCTGCTGCTGCATCTGATCGAAGATAACAGCCGCAACAATAACGACTCCCTTGATAACATTCTGCCAGAACTCGGAAACCCCCATCATCACCAAACCATCGCCCAGGACCCCCATGACAAAGGCACCGATAATGGTTCCGCCGATGGTCCCGATGCCACCCGAAAGGCTGGTCCCGCCGAGAACGGCAGCCGCGATTGCAGACATCTCATAGGTTTCACCGGTTGCAGGATGGGCGGCAACAAGCTGCGATGCGATGATAAGTCCCACGATGGCGGAACAGAAGCCGGAAAAGGCGTAGACAATCGTGGTTATTCGCTTCACCTTTACCCCGGACAACCTGGCAGCCCTGGCGTTGCCCCCGATGGCGTAAATGTGCCTGCCCAGAGGCGTCTTTTTGGCCACATAAATACCAATGGCAAGGATGATGATCAGAATCCAGATTGAAACGGGAATACCGATGATCTTTCCGGCACCGAGGAAGGGAAATCCGGTGTTCCCAAGCCGTGGCTGTCCCTGAAGATTGGGGAAGGTGGCACCACCTGAGCGAATATTAGCAAAGCCCCTGGCTATATACATCATGCCGAGGGTCCCGATAAATGGGGCCACATTGAAGCGTGTTATCACAAGACCGTTGACAAGCCCGATCAAGGTACCGAGGACCAGGGTCAGAATGATAATGACCCATACATGATAGTAGATCGTCATGCGAAACATCGGAAGATTTAGGCCCTCATGGATCAAACCTCCCGCAATCATGCCGCAAAGGCCGACAATGGAACCGACGGAGAGGTCGATCCCTCCGGTGATGATGACAAAAGTCATGCCGATGCCGAGGATTGCCGTAATCGCCACATGCTTCGTGACGGTAAGGAGGTTTATCGGCGAAAGGAAATTGATCCCCCGATTCGACAACAGCAACGTAAAGGCAACGGTAAGAATGAACAAAGCGATAAAGGTACGCGCCTGCATCAGAATCATACCGATCGAGATATTCTGTTTATTGTTTTTCATGGTACTCCTCTTCGTTTAGTTCCGGCCTTCCCGCACAGCGGTGGTGATGTGCCCCACGGCCGAAGCCTCGACAAGGGCCTCTTCACTTGCCTCTTCCCGGGGGAAGATGCCGGTCACCGCCCCCTTCGACATAACGAGAATGCGATCGGAAATCGCACGTAACTCTCTAATTTCGCTGGTGACAAAAATGATGCCGAGTCCCTGCCTGGCAAGCCTGTTCATGATGGAAAAAACTTCCCCCTTGGCGGCCACATCTATTCCCCGTGTAGGTTCGTCCATCAGAAGGATCTGGGGTTGGGTCAGGAGGCTTTTCCCTATTACGACCTTTTGCTGATTTCCTCCGGAAAGACTGCTTACCAAAACCGCTGAACCGGCGGTCTTCAGGGACATCTCACGAATAAGGCGATCAACCTCTCCCTGCTCATCCTTTTTCCGAAGATGGATTCCCTTTATAGCGAGGCGAAAGAGACTGGCGAGAGTCATATTATCCGCCACCGACATGGTCGGAACCAAACCTTCCCGCTGCCGGTCCTCAGGGATAAGTGCAAAACCATCCCGGATTCTTCCGGCGATGGTGGTGCTTAGGATCTTCTCCCCTTTGAGATACACCTCGCCGGTAGCCTCAGGATGCTCCCCGATGAGCGTCTCAAGCAGTTCCGACCGGCCCGCACCCATCAAACCGTAGATACCGAGAATTTCACCGGCATGAAGCGCAAAGGAAACATCGCGGACGCTGTAGCCCTCTCCCTCCCGGGGGAGATAGATGTGTTTACACTCAAGAATCGTATCACCAAGAGCATGGGCCTCTCCGGTAAAAATCTCATCCGACTCTCCGCCCACCATCTGCTTAACAATCCACTGAAGATCGATGGAGGCTATCGTACTTTCCGTAACAAGGCGCCCATCCCGCAGAACGGTAATATAGTCACCGATCTGCAAAAGTTCTTCCAGCCTATGCGATATATAGACGATGGTAACCCCGTGGGCCCTCAGTTCATCGATCATCTCGAACAGTATATCGACCTCACTTGTAGAGAGGGCCGAGGTCGGCTCATCCATGATAAGAATCTCTGCATTCTGGGCAAGAGCCTTGGCAATCTCCACAATCTGCTGCTGGCCGATCCTCAAAGAACTCACCAAGACCCGGGGATCGATATCCTGTTTCAGCTTTTTCATGAGTAAAGCGGTAAACTCCTCCTGAGAGCCGTAATCCACTCGTCCGCCCTTTTTGATCTTTTCCCTTGCAATGAAAATATTGTCGCTGACGTTGAGATTGGGGAAGAGATTCATCTCCTGATATATAATGGAAATTCCCCTGGCCGCGGCATCGTTCGGAGAGAAGAAACGGCATTTTTCGCTCTTTAGGAAGATATCGCCGGAACTTGGCTGTTCAACTCCTGCGAGAATCTTCATCAAGGTTGATTTTCCCGCACCGTTTTCTCCCACAAGGACATTCACCTTTCCACGATATACGGTAAAATCAACATTACTCAGGGCAATCGTTCCAGGGTATTTCTTGTAGATTCCTTTTGCCTGAAGGATAATCTCGTCTTCTTGCTGTTTCGCCATTCCTATTCCTCCGGCTTTAGTTCCACGGGAGTGATAAGGATGCTCTTGCCTTCCACCCACTGGAAGGCGCCGAGAAAGGCGACTACTTTTCCCTGAAGCGCCTCACGATCAAGATCATTCAGTACCACGGCCTTTATCTTGTTATTCAGTTCGCGGGAGACATTGGCAAATTCCAGCTGATTGGTAAAATCATCAAAATTAATAAAATCCATCGAGTCCCGAACGGCTGTTCCCTTTATAACAGGGCCTATCTGAATTTCGACCGGTTTACCATCGGGACCGGTAAGGTCGAGAGAGATGGTGGATGCAGCCGACTCGGTGTTGACCGATACAACCTTTGCCGCACCGCTTACCATAAAATTAAAGGGTGCGGTAATCTCGATTCGATATCCATATTTCTCGATGGCCGTATCAGGTTTTTCCTTCAGCATGCCGAAAAGGGTGTCGGCTTCCACTGCCTTCTCCCTGATTCGGGGCAAAACACGCTCATTCCACATCGAATCGACATAGACTGCTGCATCGAATTCCCCGGTGTCGAAATAGATTGAAATCCCGCCATCCTCGTTCTCCTGCTCATCATCGTGTCGTACAATGGTACAGCCGCTGCCGAAGGTCAAAAAAACGACAAGCATAAGACCGAAGACCGGTGGGGCTGAATCTCTTATCATCATGTGCACAATGCGCTCCTCTTGGTGATATCAAACCGGGTCGGGGCCTCCCCGACCCGGAAGATGGTGTCGAACTTTTCGATTATGCTACTGCTCCAGTACGAAATTGTCCAATTTTTCCGCATTGCTGCTGTCGATGAGCACGCAGTCGGTAAGCTGTTTTTCGGGGGCCCCTGTTGAACCTGTCTTGATGTATTTGTCTGCCTGCTGAACGGCAAGGCGGGCATTATATGCACAGGTTTGGAGAACGGTAGCCTTGATGTCACCCGCAAGAATAGAATCACGTACATCGTTTGAGCCATCGAAGCCGACAACGATAACATCACCCATACCTGCAGCCTTTAGAGCAGCCATAGCTCCCATTGCCATGGTATCATTACCGCAGATAACACCTTTGATATCGGGATTGGCCTGCAGGATCGATTCCATCTTTTCATAGGCTTCGGTTTGGCTCCAGTTCGCACTTTGCCTGGCAACCATCTCAAGGGCCGGATATTGGTCGAGGATCTCATGATACCCCTTTGACCGAATACCCGCATTGGTGTCCGATTCTTTACCCACCAGTTCCACAAACTTTCCTTTCTCACCCATCAACTCGACGAATTTTTCGGCCCCGATAACCGCACCCTGATAGTTGTTCGATACGATCTGACTGACGGCAAGGCCTGTTTCATTGATCTCACGGTCGATAAGAAAGCTGGGGATCCCCGCCTCTTTTGCCCGTCGTACGGGACCGATCGTTGCGTCGGCGCCTGCATTATCCACGATGATGGCCAGTGCACCGGCGGCAATGGCGGTGTCGAACTGCTGATCCTGCAGGTTCGCATCGTCATCATGGGAAAGCACCGTTGTTGCGTATCCCATTTTCGTTGCCTCGTCGTCGGCGGCCACAGCTTCGGTTTTGAAAAAGGGGTTGTCATGGGAAGGAGTAATAATAAAGATGGTATTACCCTTTTTTTCCGATTTTGCCTCCTGATCTCCGGACGCCCACAATCCAACGGTCATAAACGTTAGCAAAAGAAAAATAATCGCAGTTTTTTTCACCTTTTTATCCTCCTGGTGATCTTGTTTTGGATAACACTTACGTTTTAACACGACATAACTCAGCTGTCAAACATTAATTTTCTATTTTTTTCTTTATTTTCTTGTTTTTATTTTGTTTTACTTTGTTTTATACATATTTTTTCTTTGACTACTTTCGTATACTATGCTATCCTTCACCTATATGGAGGCCATATGAAAAATAAATACCGGCTGTCTCACTCCGAAATAGCCATAAAAGCACGTAGTATCAGAAAAAAAATCATCGAAATGAACGCTCACGCGGGGGCGGGACATACAGGTACGGATCTTTCCGAGGTCGATATCCTGGCGACTCTCTACTTTCATATCCTGAATGTCGACAGCGAAAGGCCTGATGACCCTGATAGGGATCGTTTTATCCTCAGCAAGGGACATGGAGCCGGAGGCTATTATTGCACCCTCGCCGAAGCAGGATTCATCGAAGAAGAACTGCTGCAAACCTATTTGCAGGCGGATTCGAAATTACCGGGACATCCCGTCAGGCAGAAAACAGCCGGAGTGGAATTGAATACGGGAGCTCTCGGCCACGGTCTCCCGGTAGCCTTTGGCCTTGCTCTCGCGGCCAAAAAGCAAAACAAGAGTTGGAAAAGCTACGTCTTGCTCGGAGATGGGGAACTGGGCGAGGGCTCGAACTGGGAGGCTGCCATGGCGGCAAGTCATTACAAGCTGGACAATCTCACGGCGATTATCGACCGCAACACCCTGCAGCTTGCCGACCGTACCGAGAAAATTATGGGGCTTGAGCCTCTGGCCGATAAGTGGAAGGCCTTTGGTTTCGAGGTACATCATGCTGATGGAAATGATCCCCAGTCATTACTGGAATGTTTTGCCAGTCTCGAGGTGGGAAATAATAGGCCGAAACTCATTATTGCCCGAACCACAAAGGGGAAAGGGATATCGTTTATTGAAGATAAGGCAGCCTGGCACCACAGGATTCCAGTGGGCAACGAAGTGTTTGCCGCAATCAAGGAGTTGGAATAAAATGAAAGCGGGATTACGAGAAACAATGGTCGAAGTAATGACCGAAGAGGCCGAAAAGGGTAAAAACCTTGTGGTCATGGTGAGCGACTCGACTTCAACATCAAAAATACAACCCTTTCAGGAAAAATTTCCGGAGAAGTTGGTGAATGTCGGTATTGCGGAACAAAATCTGATCGGTGCGGCGGCTGGGATGGCTCTGGGAGGAATGATTCCGATAACAGCGAATGCCGCCCCTTTTCTGATCGGCCGATCAAACGAGCAGGTCAAGAATGATATCTGCTACTCAAATACCAACGTAAAGCTTGTCGGACTCAATCCAGGCTTCGCCTATGGCCCCCTCGGTCCGACCCACCACTGCATCGACGACATATCGATCATGAGAGGCTTTGGAAATATTACGATCTTTGCCCCCCAGGATCCGAGAGAGGTCCGTGCCCTCTTTCACTACCTTCTTTCCCATGAGGGACCAGCCTATATTCGTCTCGATTCCCTCAGCTGCGAAAACCTGCCGGGCACATCGGAAATCTTCAAACCCGGGGCCCTAACCTTCCATAGAGGAGGAAGGGGGGACGATTCCGACCTTGCAATCATCTGTCTCGGTACCGCCTCTCATGCAGGCCTTGCCGCGGCCGAACGCCTCGCAGCCGAGGGCATTAATGCGGCAGTTGTCGGAATATCCTCCATTCGTCCCATAGACAGGGGGGCCCTTTCAGCGGTGATGGCAAGCTGCGGCAGGGTCCTTACCGTGGAAGAACACTCCGCTCATGGGGGAATAGGGAGCCTTGCGGCGGAAGTGATTGCGGAAAACGGGCTGTCGGCCATACTCAGGCGGCTTGCGGTACCGGAAGGCCAGTTTGCTCCCGCAAGTCCCGTTCCGGCGATTCGAAAAGGCTATCAGCTCGACAGCGAGGGAATCGTGGCTGCAACACATGCATTTCTCCGGGAAACAAGGAAGGACGATTGATGAAGGAAGCTGCACTCCTCTCCATCGACCAGGGAACCAGCGGCTCCAAAGCTATTCTATTCGGCCTAAGCGGGAAGCTGGTGGCCAAGGTAACCGTGGCCACTAGGCAGAGGTATCCACAGGCAGGGTTTGTTGAGCAAGATCCCGAGGAACTCTATCGATCGGTTATACAAGCGGTGGAAACTGCGGTAAAACAGTACGAAGGGGAAGGCGGAGACAGAAGGACCATTCGCTGCTGCGGGATCTCAAACCAGAGAGAGACCTTTCTTCTCTGGGATCCTGAAGGAAAGCCTCTTCGCCCTGCCGTGGTCTGGCAGTGTAAAAGGTCGGTTGCCGTCTGTTCCAGGCTTGAGGAGGAAGGATACGGCGACGATCTTACCCGGCGGACAGGGCTTATCATCGATCCCTATTTTTCGGGAACAAAGCTGACGGCCATACTGGAGCAGGAGAACGATATTGCCGAACAGGTACACGCCGGCAAGGCCTTCTTCGGGACGGTGGATAGCTGGTTGCTTTTCAGACTTACCGGGGGAGCGTATGCAAGCGACTTTACCAACGCCTCCAGAACCCTCTTCATGAACCTCGACTCCCTAAGCTGGGATGAAGAGATGATTGCGCTTCTTTCCGCAGAGGGCCTAAGGCTTCCTGAACTCGGCCCTTCTTCACGAATATTCGGTACAAGTGATTTCGAAGGGATTTTCCCTTCTCCCATTCCCATCAGCGCGATGATAGGCGATTCCCATGCCGCAGCCTTCGGTGAACGCTGCTTCTCTTCGGGCAACGCCAAGGCTACCCTGGGAACGGGGTCCTCGATCCTCATGAATACCGGTTCACAGCGTCCGGTTTCGAAAAACGGCATGGTTGCAACCATATGCTGGAGTGCAGGTGACAGGGTCGACTACGCCCTTGAAGGTATTATCGTCTCCTGCGGGTCGACCATAACCTGGATGCGCGATCAACTCGGACTTTTCGACGAGAGCCGCGATTCCGATATCCTGGCCGAAAGCGTAGCAAGCAGCGAGGGCGTATGCCTCATCCCGGCCTTCTCAGGCCTGGGGGCCCCCTATTGGAAGATGGATCAGAAAGGGATGATCACCGGCCTTACCTTCGCAAGCAGCAAGGCCCATGTCGTTCGAGCGGGACTCGAATCGATTGCCTTCCAGATCAAGGATGTGATAACGGCAATGGAAGCCGACAGCGGCATAACGCTTCGAAGCCTCAAGGCAGACGGGGGACTGACAGTCAGCAACTTCACCCTCTCGCTGATAGCCTCACTATTGCAAGTGCCGGTAACAGCCATCGACGTAAAAGAGGCATCCGCCCTTGGAGCGGGCTTGCTCGCAGCTCTCGGTGCAGGAATTTTTTCGAGTATTGATGAAATCGCGGCAATACCCTACAATTCTGTCGACCACAAGCCGAAAGCCAGCCCTTCAGCCCTTGAGGCCTATGCTTTGTGGAAACAGACAATAAGGACATTATAGCCGAGATGCTCGCCGAACAACGCCGACAGAAGATCATTGAACTTATCCGGGAAAACGGGAGTGCACGGGTAAGCTACCTTAGCGAAACCTTTGGGGTCACGGAACCGACTATTCGCCAGGATCTTATGAAACTGGAGAGCGACGGGGAAATTGTCAGGGACCACGGCGGTGCTTTCTTAAAGGACTTTTCAAAGGGCGTAAAAGAGCTATCCCTCCACCATATGGAAAATCTCGACAAAAAGATTCCGATAGGGAAAAAGGCCGCCGAATTCATTCACGACGGAGACACCATCATTCTTGACTCAGGCTCCACGGTAACCGAGGCGGCAAAGAATATCGCAGGGAGAAAGAATCTGAAGGTCATTACCAACAGCTTGAATATTACCCTCCTGCTTGGCGCCGAACCGAGCCATGAAGTACATCTTACAGGAGGGGAATTCAAGGCACCGACCCTTTCCCTCACAGGAGAAAAGGCGGCGGAGTTTATTGCAAACACCTTCGTCGACAAGCTGTTTCTTGCAACGGCGGGAATATCCTTGAAAGCTGGTCTGATGTATCCCGGATTCAGCGATCTCCCTGTAAAACGGGCCATGATAGACGCCGCAGAAACTGTCTATCTCCTCGCCGATTCAACCAAGATAGGAAAGACTGCCTTTGCCCTTTTGGGAGGGCTGGAGTGTATCGACTATCTGATTACCGACCCGGGAATCTCAAAAGCCGACATCGAGCAACTTCAGGATTTGGGCATCGAAGTGATTATTGCCGAGTAAAAAAGAGAGGATCTCAGAATAAAAGTATTATTCGGGAAAGCGCTCATCCATCTCGGCGACAAATTTAGCGAAACTTCCCCTTGAGAAATGCTTTATCTCATTTTCAAAGGTGAGATAGGTTTCAACGAACCCCTCGCCGTACTCGGTAAGGACCGCCCCCTCCCGGGCTTCGCCCCCCTTGCGTCGGCTTAAAACCTGTCTACCCAGGGCCTCTTCCAGTCTGCGCATCATCATATGGGCCTTGGCGTAGGAAAGGTTCATCTCTTTAGCCGCCTTCCGGATGGAACCGTGGCGCCGGATCCCCTCTAAAAGCCAGAGGACCCCGGCGCCCATAAACTTTTCACCCTCTTCATCCACAAAGTAGATCTTGAGTTTCAAATCCATGGCGTACTACAGCACCTCACCGGCCGCTTTCAGTATCGTCTGGTAGAGTTCTTCAAGGTTTTCGATCTCCACACTGGAATAGGCGATCCTGAGATACTTCTCCTGAATCGATATGGTCCCGACTCCATACTTCTCCAAAAGGTGAAGCCGGAGTTTTTCACTATTGCCTTTATAGACAAACGTCATGAAATAACCACTGTTAAAGGGAAGGGGCTGAAGCGGCGCATCGGAGGGAAAACGGCCGACAACATCACGGACCTTGCGGTATCTGGCCTCAAGAATGGAAAAAGCCTCCTGCTTTTGATCGAGATATCCCGGCTCTTTCATGCCCCGAAGCAAGAGGCTCTGAGCAATCTTACTTGAATTACTGATGGATGATCGAATGGCACCCATGGTTTTCTTTTCCAAAGCCTCATACTGATCACCACTCATTCCATGACCGGCGTAGGTGATGAAACCGATCCGAAAACCCCAGGCGAACTCCTCCTTGGTTGCACCGTCCACTTTCACGGCAAAAATATTCTCGTGAAGATCGGCAAGTCGTGCAAAAAGCGACTCGGTACAGGTTCCCTTTTCATAGAAGAGACCGAAATAGGCATCATCGGTAATACACAGGACCTTCTTTCCCTCATCGGCAAGGCTCTTGAGAACGGCCACGATCTGGTCGGCCTCACGTTCGGAGGGACTGTAACCGGTGGGGTTATTCGGAAAATTGAGGATGAGGGCCACCTTATCCCCCTCGACCGATTCGAGGGTATCTTTAAGGGCGGAAACATGGAGCCCGCCTTCATCATTGAAAAAGGGAAAAGAGAGAATTTTCGCCTTGTTCCTGCCCTCGAATATCAGACGATAATTGCCCCAGAACATATCGGGCACAACGATGCTGTCCCCTTCGTCGAGAAAAAGGTCAGAAACAACGGAAATTCCGTGGGTTAGGCCGCTGGTAACAAGGGGAAGACTCGTGTTCTTTCCTTTGAGAGAAGGATTCTTCCGGTCCATTTCGCTTCTCCAAAGCTTACGAAGCTCGGGGACACCGGGGGTCGGAGCATAGGGAAATATCTCCTGTTCCTCGATTCCCGGAACAAGATCCTTGATTCCCTTCAGGTACATCGGTACGGGCCCTTTTGTGGCCATTCCTACCGTTGCGTTAAAGCGATGGGCTTTCTGCTTCGCCTCTGCGGATTGAGCAACGATCCCCTTTGGAAAGTAAAACCGTTTTCCAAAATCGGACAAGAGCCGATACGCAGTACTTCCTTCCAAACGCTCGTTCAGTTCATGTGCAATTGTATTCATCGGACCTATACCTCTTTCACTTCCAGTTTTCGCTGGCCTTAGTGTAGCATTTTCCCGGGGGCCGCGCAATTTCTTTCCTCCCAGCTTCCCACAAAAAAGGGACGCCGGTCATCCGGCGTCCCTGCCCCTACTATGTCTTCAAAGAAAAACATACTGAAAATCAGGCCCGTATGTGTGTCCCCGTTTTCCCTTCAATGGCATCCAGTGCCTTATCCAAACTGGTAATAATCGCTTCTTTTCCGCTCCACGAGGCGAACCGGATCGCCGCCTCAACCTTCGGCCCCATGCTTCCAGCAAGGAAATGCCCCTCTGTCATGTAAGCCTTTGCCTCGTTCACCGTAATTTCACCAAGCTCCTGCTGGTTCGGTTTATTGAAATTGATGCATACCTTCTCAACATCGGTAAGAATCATGAGAATATCGGCGGATACTACCTGGGCAAGGCAAAAACCGGCACGGTCTTTATCAATAACAGCATCCACCCCGGAATAGCTACCATCATCCTCTTTCTTAACGGGAATTCCACCGCCGCCGGAAGCTATCACAAGTGCACCATGTCGTACGAGGTCCTGGATAATTTCCTTTTCAAGGATTGATATGGGTTCAGGAGAGGGCACGACCCTACGCCATCCCTTGTGAACGCCGGGCTTAACCTCTTTTATCCTGTATCCTTTTTCGCGCTCCAGCCGTACCGCCTCATCTGCGTTATAAAAAGGGCCTACCGGCTTTGAAGGATTTTGAAAATCGGGATCATCCGCGCTTACTTCAACTTGCGTCACTAAAGAACAGACGGAAGCCGTAAGGTCTGCTTTTTGCAGGTGGAAGGCTATTCTGTTCTGCATCATCCATCCGATCTGTCCCTGCGTCATGGCACCGCAAACGGCAAGACTCTGAGGAGGAACACTCGCCTTGGCCTCTTCCTGCTGTATCAGAAGTGCGCCTGCCTGGGGGCCGTTTCCGTGGGTAATAACCGGTTTATATCCCGACTCCACAATTTTGGCGATCTGTTCGGCAGTCTTATCCACATTGAGAAACTGTTCTTCCGTCGTGCCCGTCTCATGGGCTTGTTTGATGGCGTTTCCGCCGAGAGCAATAACGATTACTTCACCAGCCATTGGAACTCTCCTCATCCGCTGCAAAATGCATGGGAAATTTGGCTCCATTCAAAGCAGAAAAAGAGGGCTACGTCAAGTACCGCAACAGCTTGCAACATATTTTTTTTCGAAAATCGTACAAAATGGACCGTTTACCCCATGCAAAGAGTCATAACAGCATCGGACCAGATCTCAACGGCACTCAGTAAGTCGGCCTCGGTGATATATTCATCAGCCTTATGGGCCGTCAATTCCGAGCCGGGAAAGAGGGGACCGAACCCGACGCAGTTACTCATGGCACGAGCGTATGTTCCACCGGACATGATAACGGGGCGGGCCGAAATATCTCCGGATATGGATCGATAGGAGGCAAGGAGCTTCCCGACAAGGGGGAGCCCTTCGGGAAAGGAGATGGGAGGCAGATGTCGGAGCGGAAGAACATGCCCGCCCCATTTCTCAAGACTGCTACGGATCATCCCGGTCACGAAATCAGGAGAGGCGCTTATGGGATAACGAAGCTGGACCACAATCGAAAAGCGGCCTGACTGCAGGCAGGCAAGCCCGGGATTACAGGAAACCTTACCGGATTCATCGGAAAGCTCACCAAGGCCGAGGCCCTCCCCGTGAAACTGCTCCAACAGAGAAGCGGTGCCAAAGGCGGCGATGCGGTCAAAGGGAGAAGCAAGAGGTATCCTCACAGCACAGCGATCAAGAAACGAGAGAGCGGCGACAAGCGCATTCACCCCCAACCAGGGCGTGGTCGAGGGGGCTGCCACACCCGAAAAACGGAGTTCGACCCTGCAGGGTTTAAGCTCATTTGGAATGGCAAAATCAACCATAGGTTCCTGCTCCACCAAACCGCGAAAATCATCAAGCAGGCGGCAAGGAACGGAAAGGAGCATACGGCAGAAGGCGGGGACCGACCTTACCGAAGCATCGGGACCGTTTTCAAGCTCCAGGAGCACAATGGAGTCTTCATCTTCCGCAGAATGTGAGGAAGAAAGCTCCCAGACAAACTCACAATCAAGGATGCCTTTCTCGCCGCGGACAACGGGAAAGGGAGCATCGGGGGTAAAGGAGAGATGAGGATCGGGACGACGGCGACGGTATTCGGCAATTCCCTGCATACCGCTTTCCTCGTTTGTGCCGAGAATGATACGGATCGGTTGAAAGGGGAGAAATCCCTCTTCACGGAGGGCAGCAAGGGCATACAAGATCCCCAGGGCCGGACCTTTGTCGTCGAAGACCCCTCGTCCGAACAATTTCCCCTCGTTACGGCTCAAGCGAAACGGGGGGACGCTCCATGTACCGTAGGCCGGGACCACATCTACGTGGACTATCACCCCGATTCCGGCGTTTCCAGTCTCAAAAGGATCCCAGAGGACCTCTCCGGCAAATCCATCAAAATTTGATGTATGAAAACCGAAGCTACGGGCCCGGGAAAGGTACCACGAAAGAGCAGCGGCAGGCCCAGGTCCGAAGGGGGCCCCAGGTAAAGGCTCCCCCTCGATGCTCTCTATTGAAATAAATTCGTCAAGATCAGAAAGAAATTGATCCCATGATGTTTCGAGGAATCCCTTAATCGACAAGTGCTACCATCTCGATTTCAACCAATCCCCCGAGGGGAAGTTTGGCTACCTCGACGCAGCTTCTCGCAGGATAGGGTTCGGAAAGATAGGAGGCATATACCCCATTCATTGCGGCAAAATCGTCCATGCTGTTGAGAAAGACCATCACCTTCACTACCCGATCAAGTCCGCTCCCCGCAGCTTTAAGCACAGAGATAAGGTTTTCAAAGGATTGGCGTGTTTGCGCCTCAATACCCTCTGCAAGCTCACCACGATCCTTGTCGAATCCGAGCTGCCCCGAAGTAAACACCAGGTTTCCCGCCCGTACGGCATGACTGTAGGGACCGACGGCGGCCGGTGCGCCTGGAGCATTAATTGCTTTATGCATGAAGAACCTCCCGAAACATATGCTTTTACCGATGATAGCCCGAATCAAAATGTCAGTCCAGTCGCGCTATCCCCTTTTCCTGATCCAAGGCCCGGGAGAGATCATAGAGGCTCGTGAAGCTTCTAACCCCGTTCTCATCCTCCACTTCCCAGGTGCAAAGCGTCTCTGCACGACGGATACGTATCCTGAAATCGGCATGCTCCCGATCACCATCCTCGACGGAAGCCACGCCGACACGGGAAAGAGCGCGACCGGTCCACATCTTAATTGGTGCCTCCGCCTCGTCCGAGAGATCAACAACGGCACGAGCCAGAACAGGACGGTCGGCAACAAAGGCCCCAAGCTCCCGATTGAAGCTGACCCCTTCGCCATGGAAAACCTCTTCCAGCACGCCGCTTAACACCAAATCCTCGGGAGCTCCGAAACGCATTCCCCCTCTCTGTTCCATAAGCCACACCCTGTCGCTTGAACGGAGCACGAGTTCGAGATCATGGCTGGAGAGCAGGATAGAGGTCCCTTCCTCCCTGGCAATGGTGCGAAGGAGATGCATGAGTTCGACCCGACGGGTAAGATCGAGAAAAGCAGCAGGCTCGTCGAGAACGAGGAGCTCCGGCTCCTGCGCCAGAGCCCGTGCAATCATGACCTTTTGGAACTCTCCATCGGAAAGATCGGAGGCCCTCACGGAGGCAAGATCTTCTGCTCCGACCAAAACAAGAGAACGGTCAACGATAGCCTCATCCTCTTTTTTCGTCCCCGTACCATAACGCCTGTGGGGATAGCGTCCCATGGAAACAAGTTGCCGCACGGTAAGAAAGCCGGAATCTGGGCGGCCGGTAAGAACAACTGCAATAGAGCGGGCACGATCCCCGGCGCTTATCGAAAGAAGCGGGACCTCGGAAAGATAGATACTCCCCGACAGAGGAGGAATCACCCCTGTCAGGGTCTTTAACAACGTTGATTTCCCGGATCCATTGGGTCCGATAAGGCAGACCATCTCACCGCGATACAGTTCAAGATCAGGCAGTCGCCCGAGAATTCGCTCGCGATGCCGACTGCGGTATCCGGTAACCAGGGCATGAGTGGACAGAATCGGCTTCCGCATTACAGGGCCCCCGAGCCGCTTCGCTCCCGCAGGAGCACATACATCACCACGGGTGCCCCGAAGAGGCTGGTGACGGCGTTTAACGGCAGGGAAAGATTACTGCCCGGCAGCCGTGCTATCAAATCCGCAGCAAGAGCAACCGAAGCCCCCGAAAGGGCGGAGGCGGGAATCAGAGTCCGATGATCCGAAGCCGAAAAGATCCCCCTGGCAAGATGGGGAACGGCAACGCCGAGAAAGGTAACGGGTCCGCAGAAGGCCCCGACGGTTCCGGCAAGAAGAGCGGTACAAACTATCATGGCACCCCGTACAGCAATGATCGGAACTCCCATGGTTACGGCATAGACCTGTCCAAGGATCATCACATCGGAGGGGCCGGCAATCATGAACGAAACAAACAGGGCAAGACCGAGGACAGGAGCCATGACGGCCAGATGGTCCCAACTCGTGGAGGCAAAGCTCCCGAAACTCCAGGTGATATAGGAGTGGATCTGCTCGGCAGCGGAAAAATGGATCAGCAGGGTAACGAGGGCATTTGCGGCATAGCCAAAAAGGATGCCAAAGAGCAGGAGCACGGTGACGGAGGCCACTCTTCTGGAGGCAGCAAGAATAATCAAGAGAACAAGCAGAGAGCCGCAAACCGCGGCAATGGCGAGGCTCCAGCGCCCGGCACCGTTAAGCCCGGTAAGCAGGCCGGCGCTGCCTCCGATACCACTGCTGAGAACCACCAGGGCGACCCCAAGGTTTGCACCCGCATTGATACCCAAAACAGAAGGCCCTGCAAGGGGGTTTCGGAATAACGTTTGCATGAAAAGACCGCTTACGGAGAGAGCTGCCCCGGCTAAAAGGGCGGTAAGAGATCGGGGAAGCCTGAATTCGACGATGATGGTTCTCCATTGTTCGGGAACCCCACCGGTAGTATATAGCGCTCTCCACACCGTAGACAAGGGAAGATCCACCGAACCGAAGAGGATTCCAGCCAGCAAAAGAAGCAAAAGAAGCAACAGCAATCCGCTCCATTGAAAGATTCTATTCATTACCGCCCCTCCTTAGAAAGCGGGCGATAGTAGACGAAGTGGTGGTCGGGCAGAAGGTCGGGATGAAAGATGGCAACCAGATCGGACAATATCAGATCGGGGCGAATGATTCCCGACCCATAAAACTCATTGCCGCCTCCCGGGGTACGCGCCTTATCGTTATTGATCACCGCCCCGTTTCGAACCGCCCGAAAATCGGCGAATCGAGGGTCGGCGGCACGAACATCACCAAGAGAACTCCAACCGTATTGGTGGAGCCATATATCGGCATCATACGCCCGAAGAAAAACCGCTTCCAGGTCAAGAGAAACGCTGCCGGTTCCCGGAACATCGTCCCATAGATAGCGCCCCCCCGCATCTTTAATCAGGCGGGCCATATAACTCTCCCCTCCGGGAACGGTCCAACTGCCTCCGAAGGGATTGTTGAGGAGGACCGTCGGCCTATCGGAAAAAACAAGATCCGAGGTAAGCTCAGCCGTTTCGCGATAGCGTTTTTCGATCGTGGAAAAGATTTCCTTTGCTTCCTGCTCCTTACCAAAAAAGAGTGCGATAAATTTGATCCATTCCGCCCGCGCAAGGGGAGATGCCTCGAGATAATCGCCATTGAGTACGGCCGTCAGCCCCCCCTTTGCAAGCAGCGGTACCAGGTTCCACTCCCCGGAGGCACCGGTAGTCATAACGATATCGGGTGCTGCCATGAGAAGCCGTTCGATATCAAGTCCGGGGCCGTTGCCGACTTCGACAATCTTTCCGACATCAAAACGTTCTAAAATCTCCTCATCCCCAACAGAGCTCATTGCATCATGGGCGACAACGGCATCGGCAAGCCCCAACATCACCAGGGGATGAAGATAGGTTGAGGAGAGGGTTGCTATGGAGTGCACCGGAATTCTGACAGGAAGAGCTCCCGCAAACTCCGGAGTATCTGTATCAACCTCACTATCCGGCGGAAGTAAAAGATAAAGGGCGGGGGCCGCCGCAGCACCAGCCCAGGAACGCTCTACCGAGAGAAGGGCATATTCGCCGGAACCAGAGGTTCTGTAACGGACGGAAAATCCCTTTGCATAGCGGGGTGAAATCCGAAAAACGGGATCCTGCCAATATGCCCCGTCCCCCTTCCGCTCGACGGGAACCTCCACCGCCACGACAGACGAAGAAGGTTCCGGCACTCCGGATGCAAAAAGATATGGAGGAAGGAAGGCGATTTTCAACAGACAAAGGATAAAAACAGTACGTAAAGATGGTTTCAAGCAGCCATACTCCTTTCCGCTTACTTTCGACTGTCCAATTATTGTAGTCGCTCCGCTGTTTCTTGACCAGATGCAGGAAGAATACAAAAGTATTGATTCTTCTGCCTGAGCGCCGTACTATCTTTTCATGAACAACTACGACACAACACCGGACAGACGGGGAACGGGGTCGATCAAATGGGATCAAAAACCCCATGAAAGCGCCCCCGAACAAATTCCCCTATGGGTTGCAGATATGGATTTTCCGACTCCGGAAGCGGTAACCAAGGCCATTGCCGAACGGAACAGCCATCCCATATTCGGATATACCATGGCAGGCGACGGTTATTACCGGGAACTCGACAGATGGTTCTCAAGGAGGTTTGATTTTTCGATAGAAAAAGAGAGCGTTACCATATCCCCGGGAATCGTTCCGGCAATACATGCCGCGATAAGGGCCTTTACCGAACCGGGAGACGATGTCATCATCCAAAATCCGGTCTATTACCCTTTTGCTTCGGCTGTTACTGATAATGGCCGAAATCTCATGGTCAATAATCTTGTTGAAAGACACGGATACTACACCATGAATCTTCAAGAGCTCGAAGAGATGGCCGCCTCTGCAAAATTGATGGTCCTTTGCAGCCCGCACAATCCTGTCGGAAGGGTGTGGGATCCCGGAGAGTTGGAAGATGTTGCCCGCATCGCGAAACAGCATAAGCTTATCGTGGTTTCCGACGAGATTCACTGCGATTTAGTCATGCCTGACGCTCCCCGTCGCCACACACCCTTTCCTCTGCTGGATGAGGGAGTCGCGGAACAGACAGTTCTCTGTACGGCACCGAGTAAGACCTTCAATATTCCGGGACTTGCAACCAGCAACATCGTCATCACCGATAGTCGGTTGAGAAAGCGTTTTCGCGAGGAACTCAAGCGAAGTTGCGGTGATCTGCCCAATTGCTTCGGCGCCGTTGCCTGCGAAGCAGCCTACCGAGAGGGCGAGGCATGGCTCGAGGAGACATTGAAATACATTATGGGTAACAGGGATGCCTTGACCCTTTTCCTAAAAGAAAATATCCCTGATATCACCGTCATGCCCCTGGAGGCGACATACCTGCTTTGGCTTGATGTTCGGCCGATTCTAGCGAAGAGCAGTTTGACAAGCTCGCAGCTGGAACGCTTATTCATCGATGAAGCGGGAGTCTGGCTGGAATCGGGATCGCTCTTCGGCACTTCGGGCGAGGGTTTTCTCAGGGCCAATATTGCCTGCTCAAGAACGCTTCTACTACAGGCTTTTGAGAAGGTGGCGGCGGTTCTGCAAGCATAAGGTATTGCATTTTTTTGAAAAAAAATGCAATATCGAATAGTGATGGCGCGTTATACTGGCGCTTTCATTGATAATGACGGATGAAATAACGGAAATCTGTGAAAATCAGATGCGGGCGTGCCGCCGTAAGCGATCATGACAAGGTCGTAAGCCGGAAGACGATTTTATCCGTCAGGGGTCACTTCGACCTTCATTACCGCATCTCTCACGTACAGGGAACGGTAAAGTGACATGCTTGCAACCAATCGCAAAAGCAGGTTTCGTCTCTTTACCTCCTTCCGGAGGCTACATGAACCACAGATTCATTTCAATCGTCATTCTCGTTTTCACCCTTATATTGTTTGGGCTCATTCCCATCTGGGCCGGGGAAGAGGCAGAAAACGGAGAAGCATCAAAAATCAGCGTTGTCGTAACCGCAAACAGGGTTCCGACGAAAGAGAGCGAGACTACCGCGGAGGTGACTGTCATCACTGCCGATGAAGTACAAGAAAGCGGAGTTACATCTATTGTCGATCTGCTGGAAAGGGTCCCCGGGGTTCAGTTCCGCAGTGATTCCACAACGGCAAAGAGCCAAATTTCCATGGGCGGTTTCGGAGAAAGCTCCTTCGGCAGGGTTGTGGTAATGGTAGACGGGAAACGGCTCAACAATCCCGATATGAGCTCGATCAACTGGCAGTCTATCTCGCTGGAATCCATTGAGCGGATCGAGGTCCTCCACGGTGGGGGTTCGGTACTCTACGGAAGTGGAGCAATAGGTGGCGTCATCAATATCATTACAAAAAAGCAAAGCGCCCCCCTGTCTCTGAGCATCTCGAGCACCTTGGAAAGTTACCAGAGTTTTATGGAAGCCCTCTCCGCCGGGGTTGCGAAGGGAAGTGGATCACTCTGCGTCAGCGGAGACTATTATTCGAGCGACGGCTATCGGGATAGCAGCGAACAACAGGCAGCCCACGGGAAAATAACAGGAAGCCTTTACCCCACGAGCAACCTGGTCCTTGATCTCGGTCTCGGCTACAGCTACAACTATTACCAGATGCCGGGCGGTCTTACCAAGGATCAGTTCGAGGAAGATCCCACCGAGGCCGTCAATCAGGCCGACGAGTCTACCGAACACATCCTCTCGGCAGATCTTCACGGCGAATATCAGGCAACGGACAAGCTGCTTTTCGATAGCCTCCTGGCCTATGAGTATAAAAATTTCTCCCCGGATATGCCGTCATGGGGTAGCTGCTATTACGACAACATCTATCACTCGCTAAGTTTTCAACCCCAGGCAAGCTTCGAAACCACTGCCGGGGAACACTACCCTATCACCATGGTTTCAGGAATCGACACGAAGTACAGTTATCTCGACTCCAGCACATACGATTCGGCCGAACGAAATAACGCCACGGCCGAGACAGAGGTTTCTCTCCTTTCCCTTGGAGGCTACACGAATATGGAGGTTAAGATCGGCGACAGCATAGGGGCTTCCGGAGGTTTCCGTTTTGACGGTGCCGATATCTTTACCGACGATGATAATGCGTGGCACATCGGCCCGGCTTGGTCCATAGGCCTGCGCTGGAACCCCGACGAAAATTCAAAACTCTATCTGCGTCACGAACGGGTCTTCCGTTATCCCTTTACCGATGAACAGATAACCTACGGAACATTCCTTCCCGACCTGGAAGCGGAAAAGGGCTACCTTTTCGAAACGGGGGGCTCGCTAAAAATTTCTTCCCTGCTCGAAATAAAGGGCCGGGCCTATCTCAATCTCATGAAAGATGAAATTGTCTATAATACGGCCACCTCTCAAAATGAAAACATGGATGAGACCCGGAGAATCGGCGGCGAGACAGAGTTAACGTTGAAACCGAAACCATGGCTGACCATGACCGGCTCTTACGCCTATGTGTTACCGACCTTTATACACGGGGACAACGAAGACAAAGAAATTCCCCTTGTTTCCAAGCATGTAGCCGGAGCATCGCTGCTCTTTGCCCTCCCCTATCGATTTGAAACGGAGCTTGGAACAAGCTACCACGGCTCCTCTTACCAGGGGGGTGATAATGCCAATACCCAGGAAAAGGTCGACGGCTATGTTATAGTCGATGCATCTTTACGCTGGAAACCCACAACACGAATGGGTAACCTTACCATCATCTTTTCAGTCGATAATCTTTTGGATGAAAACTATGCATCCTACGTCTATTACAACAGCTGGTCGGACACCAGCAGCTATTACCCAGGTCAGGGAAGATCATGGACCCTGAGCGGACGCTATAGCTTGTAGATAAGGATGTCGGCAAAGGTGTCTGAGCAGCTTGAAGAACACAGGAGGCAGGCGGTGGCGATAGCCGCGGCTGCCTTGCTCCATGCTCTCTTTTTTCTTTGCTTCGGAAGATGGCTGGATGGTGCACTCTTTCAAAATCCATCCCACATGGAGAAGCAGATCTCCGAGCTCTATCTGGATCTCGGATCACCCGAGCAAAAACGTGTTGTCACTCAGGACAGGCCAGAGTCCCTGCCCGATTCGGGAGATCGGGAAACTTCCCCGCCGAAAGTAGAAACACCTGCCGTTCAAAAGCAAGACGAGGCACCGGCAAAGGTGGGTTCAAAGTCAACAGAACATCAACAAACGTACGACTCATCTACACACTCCCGCGCTTTACAAGAGCCAGAAACGATACCTCGTCCTCATGAGGGAACGGCAGGAGGAAGGGAACAGGCATACCGTCACGTCAATGAAGGCTCAACAGAAACCGGGGAGGAAGCGGGCGCCGATAATGTAGCCGATGTTTCCGACCTTTTCCTCATGATTCTCAAAAACCGCATATCACGAAACTTCACCTATCCTCCCATAGCCAGAAACAGAGGAATAGAAGGCCTTGTAGCGGTAAGGCTTTCGATAGCGCCCAACGGAAGCCTCGAAGAGTGCCTGCTCCAACGCTCTTCAGGAAGCTCGCTGCTGGATAAAGAGGCCCTTGCCCTTCTCAGATCGCTTTTCCCCTTCGACATCGCTCCCGGCGAACAGATACAATGTTCAATCGAGGTAGAGTATACCCTCAGCGACAGCTAATTCGATAAAGCAATCCAGTGAAGCAATCCCTTTTCTCTTGTTTGAAAAAAGGCTTCGAAGTATACTGCTTTGGCACAATAGCAACAACATGAGCTTTTCGAAAGGATATAGCATGCTCGACCCGTCACTACACAATCACATAGCAGAAATGATGACAAAATCACTAAAACCTGACCAAATAGATGAGCTGGGATCTCTTCTTATGAACCACTATTGCTCCCATACCATCCTGGGCCTCGATCCCCATATAACCGTTCCGACCAGGAAAGCGGCAACTGCCTTTATCCAGGAATGTGAGCAAAAAGGATATGAAGAACGGCTTTTGAAACTTCTAATAGAAATCGACGGAAATCAGCTTCTCGGGAAAACCGTGAATCTCGAAGGCATCGAAGAGATGAGAAACATGATGATCTATTCGGGGATAGTTTACGATGAAAAGAAGCGTAAAATTCGTAAGCTCAGGGAAGATCCTTCGGAGCTTTCAAATTGGGGTGCCTTAAAGAAGGGAAAGCGTTACGACATGACCATTGCGAGTGTCGATATTGTCGGGAATTCTGCCATTGTAAAAAAGCACGGAATAAAGAAGGCTGAAAAGCTTTATTTCAGATTCTGGGCCTTTTTGCGAAAGGTTTTGGAGGATTACGATGGCAGAATCTGGAACTGGGCAGGAGACGGCGGTATTCTCGCTTTCACCTTTAAAGCGCATCAGCAGCGTGCCGTGATGTTCGCCCTGGAGGTGCAAAGCCTCATCGGGGTTTTCAATGCCTCCCCCGACAAGCCGATCAACGAAATCATTCGTCTCAGGATCGGCCTGGATACCGGGAAAGTAAAATTCGCAGATGAAACCGGACAGATCGTTTCGGAAACCATCAACTATGCCGCCCACTTGGAAAAAAACGGTACCGATCCGGGCAGCATATCCCTATCGGATGAGCTGATCGGCTCCCTTCCGAAGTCTTTACGTTCTCTTTTTAAGGAGAACGGGGTTTTTGAAGAACGAACGGCCTGGAAATATAAAGGAGCGCTTCAATGAAACGACTCTATCTCATGCGCCATGCAAAGCCGGAACATGGCGATGGTAAACGGGACTTCGATAGAGAACTGACCACTCAGGGCCGTATGGATGCCGAGGCAATGGCCGCCCGGCTCATAGAGCTTAGCCCGCTGCCACGTCAAATCTTCTGTTCCGAGGCTGCCAGGGCCCTTGAAACCGCCCGCATCATGGCAGCAGCCCTCCCCCAATGTTCCACCCCCGTCCCGCTTGCGGGACTCTACACAGGAACAGCAGACGATTATCTGAACCTGATAGCGGGCACGGCATCGGCCCCGGCCGTTATTGTCGTGGCGCATAATCCGGCGATGGAACAACTTGCCGCTTTTTTCGAGAACAGCAACACGGGAATGTCTGCGGGAGATATTGTTTGGTTTGATTTTCCCATCGACCAGTGGGAATCACTCAACGCCGGATTAAGGCCGTTATCCGGAGGACGACTTCATCGGGATTCTGCGCGTAAAGCGAAATGAGCCAATAATGGATGCGGCCAACTCCTACGCGCTTTTTTCCTATATCCTCTGGGCAATGATAGCGGAAGCCTTGCCTTTTCTCCTTTTGGGATCGCTGATTGCGACCATTGTTCGCTACTATCTGAAACCCGAGACCATAGAGCGAATCACGGCGGTACCGATCTTCGGAATTTTGCTTGCATCACTCATAGGACTGATATTTCCCCTCTGCGAATGTGCCATCGTACCTGTTGCACGCAGCCTGAGAGAAAAGGGGCTCTCTCCCGCGGCCGCTTACACCTTTATGATAGCGGTGCCTCTGATCAATCCGATAGTCATTTTTTCAACCGCCTACGCCTTCAGAGGAGAAGCTAAGGTGATCGCCGGCAGGTTCATCCTCGGATGGGTGGCCATTCTGATTATCGGTGCGCTGTTGTTGCTCATTCTGCCCTCCCCCAGCGGTGAAAAGAAAAAGCATCTACACCACAAACACAGCGGGGACAATCATGACACCAGTTGCGGCTGCGCAAGCTGCAGTTGCGAAGCAACGCTACATGAGAAGCACGGCATAAAGGCCTTTATATCGTCGGTCGCCGGAGAGTTTTTTTTCATGGGGCGATATTTTCTCCTCGGGGCCGTGATCACCGCTGCGGCACGAAGTTTCATCCCCATGGAATCGCTCATGAAGATTGGGAGGATTCCGATCCTTTCCGAAATTATCATGATGGTGCTGGCTTTTCTCTTTTCGGTCTGCTCCGAAGCCGACGCCTTCATCGCCAGAGGCTATCTGCCGTGGTTCTCACAAAAAGCGATACTGGCGTTTCTCATTCTCGGTCCCATGCTCGACCTGAAAAACACCCTTCTCCTTTTCCGTTCTTTTCCTCGGCGGGAGGTCATCCTTCTCATCATCATTATCGTGGGAACGGTTTTTGTAACGGCGGCTATAGCATGAGGGGTTCATGGATTACGCGGCTTGCCTCACTCTGCTATGCGGCAGTTTTTCTCACGCTTGTGACCACCGACCGGGTAAGGTTTCTTCTCGCCCCCCGCTACATCCCTGTGCTGCTTGCCGCATCGGCCTTGTTTCTTCTCTTTGCCATCACAGGCGCTCCAGCGCCGAAGGACGGCATGCTGGCCTTTTTCCTCCCCTTGCTTTTTCTTCCGGGAATCTATACTGCACGGTTTCCGGAAGCCTCGGGGAGCCAGGCCGTATCCATCGTGAACAAACAGAAGCCGGCGGTTCAAAGGCAGGAAGAAGCGGAAGAGGCGATTCCGCAGGAGGGGCCTATCGTGCTGGACCAGGAACACTACTACTCGTGGTACCAAGCGCTCTATGATCATCATGAAGCCTATATGGGAAGAGAGATCACGGTCGACGGCTTTATCCATACCGGAGCAGGACTTCAGGAGGGGCAGGTATTGCTCGGACGAATGCTGATGTGGTGCTGCGCGGCGGATGCTCTTACCATCGGTTTTCTGATACACAACCCGGAAGTATTGCCTGCCATAACAGAAGAAAGCCAGTGGTATCGGATAACAGGGCGCATCACCGAAACCAGCTATTACAACCCCTCAACGGGAGAAAGCTACAGGGTTCCGGCAATCGAAACAGAGCGCTGTAGCCCTATACCGACGCCGGAGCTTCCCTGGGTGTATCCCGACCTTTAGCACAAGAGAAAGTATACCGCAGACAACGATTCCTCTATCGCTATTTCAGACGATCGGGATTCAGGGCCTGGAAGGCTTCATGGACGAAGCGGCCATCCTTCCGGACCAATTCGCCGTCGATGCTGATCTCACCGCCGCCCCACTCCGGCCGCTGAATGCAAACGAGGTCCCAGTGGACCGCACTGCGGTTCCCGTTGTCGCAGTCGTCATAGGCGTTCCCCGGTGTAAAGTGAAACGACCCCGCAATCTTTTCGTCGAAAAGGGTATTGTCCATGGGACTTTCGATCCAGGGGTTGCATCCAAAGGAGAATTCCCCGATATAGCGTGCCCCTTCATCCGTATCAAGCACCTGGTTGATACGTTCACTGTCATTGGCCTTTGCCTCGATGATCCGCCCCTTTTCAAATCGAAAAGAGATATCACGGTAGGTAAATCCATCCAGAGTAGAAGGAGTATTATACAGGATCGTCCCCTCAACGCTCTCACGAACAGGACAGGTATACACCTCCCCGTCGGGAATGTTGGCGCTCCCGTCGCACTTGACCGCAGGAAGGCCCTCGATAGAAAAGCGGAGATCGGTCCCAGGCCCGGTGATGTGGACCGATTTTGCCTGGGAAATGAAATCCGCGGCCCGATCCATGGCCCGGCTCATTGCCGCATAATCGACTCCGACGGAAACTCGATAGTAGAAATCCTCAAAGGCCTCGGTGGACATTGCCGCCTGATACGCCATGGTTGGCGTAGGATAACGGAGCACAACCCACTTCGTGTGAGGCACCCGAATACCGAAATGAACGGGCTGCACGTAATCGGTTCGATAGAGGCTGCGCTGATCGGCACCGATATCCCCCATCTCCAGCTCGTTCCAGGAAGCCCTGATCCCAATATAGGCATCCATCTTTTTCATGCGGTCCGATTCGGTCTCAGCAAGCGAGGCAATGCTTTCGGCACTTGCTCCCGCCGCAAGGGCCCGCTGGACCCGTTCACTGGTCATATTAACGATCGGATGTCCGCCCACCGCATACACTGCACGAATCAGTGCTTCCACCATTTCAACAGGAACATCGACGCTCTGAATCAGACAGCGCTCCCCCGCTTGCAGGCGGATAGAGTATTCGACCAGCAGTTTCGCCAGCTCATCATGTCGTTGATCTTTCATTTCTTGCCGCTCCTTACGGATTTTTTTATATTAATACAAGGAGGTGTTTCTATGTCCGATATAGATTCAATCGCCCCGAATACATACCCCAGCCCGGTTCCCGGCCCGGTGGAAGAAGTTCCTCCAGAGGAAGAAGAACATCCACCTGCCGAGGCTCCCGATACACATCACTATGAGCAATGGGACGACCAGCGAGGAACCCGGATCGATACCACTAGATAAACTGTCCCACCTCTTCTTCCGGAAATGATATATGCTCAGCACCCATCATCGCGGCAATCCGCTGAAGGGATGAGAGAATAAGGTTTTGTTCCCATGTTTCAAGGGTCTGAAAGCTATTGATAAAATCGGCCTGAAGCACCGAGGGATTGGTTTTCAGTATCTCCTCTGCCTTATCGGTGGTTCGTACAATGACCCTCCGCTTGTCGAGGGTACTGCGTTCCCGGGTTACCATACCACGCTTTTCAAGACGATCGATAATATTGGTGACTGTAGCCTGGCTCAGGGAGACCTTCTTCGCCACATGACCGATGGTGATATCCGTACCCGATCGAATTTCTTTCAGAATCATGAGTTGCGGGCCGGTAAGCCCATATTCCTTGCCAAGCCTCTTTGAATGCATATCGATTGCTCTAATGATACGACGAAGCGTAACAAGCACATCGTAGCTGATATCATAGTGTTCAGGCATCCATCCGACCTCCGAAACGATCTCTACCGTTATTCTACATGGTTTTCATTTTTCCGGCCAGTCTTCTTTACAGCTCTAAAGAAATCAATCTATGGAATTTTTTCCCTGATAATATATTTAGCAGTATATTTTATTAAACATAACACTATAAACATATATTGTTCTTAAAACGATAAAAACATAATATAATTACTATTATTGTAAACAATTAAATTATACATAACATACTTACATCACAAATTTTAAATATCCTTTCATTGACCAATCTTCAATAAATTGTTTATACTAATAAACACAATTCAACATATAGGGAGGGCGTATTAACCTTTCGACCTATCTTCATTATTATGGGCCGACCTTGTTGCTGCAGTTTCTCCAGCATCTCAAGGTTGTGCTTCTCAGCATCCCCTTCTCGATTATCATCAGCGTACCCATTGGTTTTTTCATATCGGGCAAGCCAAAATTGGCAAAGATCATCATATATATCTGCAGTATTCTGATGACCATCCCCAGTCTGGCACTTTTCGGAATCATGGTGGTTGTTCTGGCGCCTGTCAAACTCGGCATCGGTATAACCCCAGCTATTCTGGCAATCATGATGTATTCCCTTTTACCAATCATTCGAAACACCTATGCAGCCCTCAATAGCGTGTCTCCCCGGATGATCGAAGCTGCAAAGGGAATCGGCCTGACCGGACAGCAGATACTCTTCCGCATAAAGCTCCCGCTTTCGATTCCGGTCATCATGGCAGGGGTGCGAAACGCCATTGTACTCGGCGTCAGCGTTGCTACATACGCCTCCCTGGTAGGAGCCGGAGGTCTGGGCTATTTCATCTTCAGTGGAATCGGACGAGCCAACTTTCTTATGGTGCTTTCCGGAGCCCTTGTAGTATCGGCCCTCGGTATAGGAATCAACATGCTTCTCATGAAGGTCGAAGAATTGCTAACCCCTCGCGGATTGAAAATCACCCCCGTATCGGAGCGTATAGAATGATAGAGCTCAAACGTGTAACCAAACGATTTGATAAGAAACTTGCAGTAAAAGACCTCTCTATGACCATCGAACAGGGAAAGATTACCATGCTGATCGGTCCTTCCGGGTGTGGGAAAACCACAACGTTGAAAATGATCAACCGGTTGATTGACGCAACCGAAGGGGATATTACGATCTCCGGGCGTTCTATCTACGATCTCGATGCGGTACAGCTACGAAGAAGCATCGGTTACGTCATTCAAGAAACAGGACTCTTTCCCCATATGGACGTCTTTACAAACATAGCGATGGTACCGAGGCTCATTGGATGGGATGAGCGGAAAATCAAAAACAGGGTGGATGAACTGCTGCATCTTGTGACCCTAAACGGCAGCTACGTTCATAAATATCCCTTGCAGCTCTCCGGAGGAGAAAGACAGCGGGTGGGTCTCGCACGTGCCCTTGCTGCCGATCCGGAAATTTTACTTATGGACGAACCCTTCGGAGCCATTGATCCGATCAATCGCTCTCGCCTGCACGACTCTTTCTTATCGATTCAGGAAAAGATAGAAAAGACCATTGTCTTCGTTACCCATGATATCAATGAGGCGATAAAGCTCGGCGATAAGATTGCAATCATGCAAAACGGGAATCTTGTACAATATGACAATGTAAACAACATCCTGTACGAACCTGAAAACAAATTTGTAGAAAAACTCCTTGGTCATGACCGAAACATCAAGGCCCTTGTCCTGAAGAAAAACAAAGACTACATCGTTACCACGGGATATGTGCAGGTACACAAATCGGATAAGCCGGAAGCCGTTATCCGAAAGATGGAAGAAAAGGGAAAGCGGGTTGCGATCGTCACCGACAGCGAAGAGAAATTTCTCGGCCTTTTCGCTCTGGAAAAGAGCAGAAAGGATCCTCAACCACACCTCTCATTTATCGACAACGCGGTTACGGTAGAAAAAAACAACAACCTCCAGGAGACCTTCAGCCTGATGATTGATGCAGGGGAGAGTTCGCTCCCTGTCGTCACCGAGGGCAACCGCTTCGTCGGAGCTATAAACCTCGAAGACATTTTCAATGAATTCAAAAAGGCACAGGAGGATTGATGTCGATAGTAGCATATGTCTCGGAAAACCGGGAACAAATACTTGCCCTCGTAGGGCAGCACCTGGTCCTTTTTTCCGTTTCAATCCTGTTCACCGTGGTTATAGGACTTGCCGTCGCGATTGCCGCCAGCAATGAGAAGAGGAGGAATCTCGGCAGAATCATTCTAACGACAACAGCGGCGGCCCAGGCCGTTCCCTCTATTGCCGTCGTAGCCCTCGTATTCCTGATTGTCGGCATCGGTATGAGGCCGGCCATCATTGCACTTTTCTTCTACAGCCTGGTCCCTATTGTATTCAATGCGACCAGCGGCTTACTGAGTATCGATACCAAAACAATCGAAGCGGCCAGAGGCATAGGACTGACCGACCGCCAAATCTTATGGAAAATTAAGTTTCCTATGGCCAGCCCCGTTATCATGGCCGGCATACGAAGTGCCGCGACTATCAACGTGGGAACCGCCACCGTTGCCGCGGTAATCGGCGGAGGCGGATTGGGAGACCTTATTTTTATCGGACTCAAACTTAATAAAAACTACATCATACTTACGGGCGCACTATTAACCGCACTTATCGCAATTATCGTAGATACCTTCCTTGCCGTAATGGAACGGCGAGTGACGCCGAAAGGATTAAAACTCGGCCGATAAGGCAAAGTTTTAATATCGAAGAACACTATCTGTACAAAAAGGAGAAGATCATGAGACAAAAAGCCAAACTTTTTGCGGCCTTTGCTATTGTCGTCCTTACATCGGCCATCCTATTTCCGGGATGTGCAAAAAAAGAGGAGACGGGAAAAGAGGAGCAAAAGGGAACACTAACCGTCGGAGCAAAGAATTTCACAGAACAATACATCGTGGGCAACATGATGGCAGAACTTTTAAGGAATAAGGGCTTCGAGGTAAAGGAACAGTTCGGCACAGGAAGCAAGATTACCAGAGACGGTCTTGACACAGGACAGACAGATCTTTATGCCGAATATACAGGTACAGCATGGTCCGTATACCTTGGGCATGACACAACAATTACCGATCCGGAAACACTTTATACAAAGGTAAAGGAAGAGGATCTGTCCGAGCACAATATTGTCTGGCTCGATCGATGGGAGCTCAACAACACCTACGCCCTTGCAATGAAGCAGGACGAAGCGAAAGAGCTCGGCTTCGCCTCAATAGGTGATCTCGGTAGCTACGTTTCCAAACAGCCGGAGGCACTGAATTTCGGTATCGATCAAGAGTTTTACGAACGCCCCGATGGATTCTTTAAAATGGTCGAAACCTATGGCTTCACAGTACCCAAAAAACAGGTAAAAACCATGGATGTGGGGCTTTCCTACGAAGCCCTGGATCGAGGTCAAGTTGATGTTGCCATGGTCTTTGCCACCGATGGTCTCTTAAAGAAATACGGCCTAAGGGTTCTTTCCGACGATAAGAACTTCTTTCCCGTCTACAACCTCGCGGTAACCGTGCGAAAAGAGATCCTCGACAAACACCCCGAGATTGCCGATATCATGAAACCCCTTGCCCAGCTCCTTGATGACACAACAATGCAGGGTTTAAATTATCGGGTCGATGCGGAGGGGTTACCGGCTAAAATGGTGGCAGAAGAGTTCTTGAAAGATAATGGTTTAATTGAATAGATATGTACTGTTCCGAATCCTGGTGATTTCATCAATCGGCATGAGAGGAAAAAGAGTAACATAGTCAATCTACCACACCCATGAGCCGCAGAGCTCTTCTGCCCGGCTCATGGGTTGATTTTTTCTTACGTTTACATTTCAAGAGATCTTGTTTTAAAACCGTATCCCACCACATCATGCACATCATGCATAACCATAAACACCTTGGGATCTTCCTCCAAAGCAATCCGTTTTAGAACGGCGGTCTGTCGCATATGAAAGGTTACATAGATCACCTTGATTCCTTTTCGCGAATAAGAGCCCATGCCCCTCAGGAACGTCACCCCCCGATCCATCTCCTCGTAGATTCGTTCCTTTATCCGTTCAACCGCTCCGTCGTCCATAGAGATAATATAGGCAGCCTTCACCCGACTAAAGCCTTCGGTCATGATGTCCGCAAAGCGCGAGGAAAGGAAAAGGGCAAAGTAGCTCCAAATGATTATATTGATATCTCTAAAGACAAAGCCGGTAAAAAGAATGATGACCGACTCGATGATAAGGTAGCCATTTCCAATCGAGATATTGAATTTCTTTTTCATGAGAGCAACGGGAATATCGGTCCCCCCCGTAGAGGCTCTGCTCTTAAAGATAAGACCGATACCTATTCCCATCAGAATCGAACCGGCTATGGCCGCAACGAAAACATCATCAGTAAGGGCCCAGTCGAGAGGATCGGTCAGAACACCATTTTTTGTATTGTATTTTTCAATGAGATCCCGCATAAGATTCCAGCAGTAAAGACGCTTGGGTGCCACAAGATCGGTCATAAGAGCACTGACAAAAAAACCGACAAAGGTTCCAAGGCCGAATTGCCTGCCGACAAACACTATTCCCATAATCCAGAGGGGAAAATTCATGATGATCATGCTGATTCCCATACTCCAGCCGAACATGTGATAGAGAATTTGACTAAGGCCCCCTACTCCGCCGGGAACAATTTTAAAGGGGACCAAAAACCAGGACAGCCCGATTCCATATACAAGGCTGCCGGCAAAAATCCCGCAGAGTTGGCGAAACAGTGAAAAAAAGCTATGCTTTCGCATCACACCCTCGGACATACACTCCTCCCACTATTTAAAACAAGAGCCAGATTGCGATCAGGGAACCTCCAAGGAATAGATAGTTGTGCGCTTTCAGCTTCTCTCTCCAGACAAAGGCACTGGTGATGCTGGTAAGGACGATGATGGAGATACCGTTAAGCGGATAGGCAATCATCCCCGGAAGCAGCTCAACAGCCTTCATAAAAAAGACTGCCGCATGATAATTTATCAAGCCAAGGATCACTCCCAGAAAAACAGATCTGAAAGTGATTCGGTTCCTGCGAATTCGAATCCACAGAATGGAAAAAAGAAGCGAGATAATGTAGACGACAAAAAGGAAAGAGTTCGTATCGAGAGAGAGGTAAAACTCACTTTTCAATTTGAATGCGAGATCATTCATGCCGAAAAAGAAAAAGAGGGCGAGGGCCCAGCCAAGACCTCCATGGACCAGGCGACGCAGGTTCTGGCGATCGGGAACCTCATCTCCCGAAAGCGGGATAATGGCAAGCGCAAGAACCAGCCCTATGGTTTGCTTCCAGTCAACGCTTTCGGAAAACAGCAGGATGGAACAGAGGGTTGGTATGACGAGGGAAAGCCGCCCCAAAGAAACAGTAATCGAAACCCCAAGCCTTGGAATCGCAAGATTCATCACTGCGTAACAGAAAACAAAAAGTGTGCCCAACAGTACGGCAAGAAAAGAGGCGCCGAGGTCCATACCGGAAAGAGAAAAGTGATCGGATCGTATGATGCTCAATACAATGGCAACCACATAATTTGTCATCAATATGGGATAGATCGGCAGGTCCCGCTTTTCCCGGTATTTAAAGAGATGGCCAATAAGAACGGCACATGCGACGGAAATGAAAAGATATCCCATACGTTAACCTTTACTCGCTTAATCGATTTCAGCGTAGTGCTTAAGAACGGCAAAAAGATCGTCAAGGGCGCGGCAGTGGGTCCGTTCGTAACCATGACTTGCCGAAACCCCAGGCCCGATTAATCCGTGACGCAGGTCGTTACCCGCAGAAAGTGCGGCATCGGCATCACTTCCGTAAAAGGGATAGACATCCAGCGCAAAGTCGACATTGAGCGAACGAGCGGCAGCGGTTAATCCTTGCAGAACCTTCCGATCAAAGGGCCCCCTGGAATCCATGGCGCATATGGAAATCGTGGTATCGGAACCGGAAAGGTCCTCTCCGACCACCCCCATATCCACTGCAACAAATTCTCCGACATCGCTTCCGAAACCGGTTGATCCTCCATGACCGACCTCTTCATGAAGGGAGAAAAAAAGCGACAAACGCCGCTTTGGATGAAAAGATCCGTCCGCGACTGCGTCGGATAAGGCCAAAAGCACCGCTACGGCAGCCTTATCGTCGAGATGCCGGCTTTTGATAAAGCCTGTCTCGGTGACGACGGTCCTCGGATCAAAAGAAATCCAATCTCCGGGAGCAATTCCAAGCTCCCTGCACCGGACATCAGAATCGATACATTGATCAAGGACGATTTCGAGATTTTCATCACTTCGCTTGGCCTCCGAAGCATCCTTGCTTGCATGAACGGAAGGGTTGGAAAACTGCACTGTGCCACTATAAGACAGCCCTGATGCAGTATGGACCACACAATTCTCCCGCTCGACAGAGTGGTCGGGGTAAGAACCGATCTTGGCAAAGCGAAGCCTTCCGTTGGATTTTATCGTACGGACCATGGCCCCCAGGGTATCAAGGTGAGCGGAATAGACCAAAGGTCGCCCCGCTCCTCCAAGATGACACAACAACTCTCCCTTACGCATTCTCTCACATACAAATCCAGCGGCCGAAAGTCGCTTTTCAAGCTCATCTGCAAGAGGCTCGGCAAAGCCGGTCGGCGATGGAAACGCACAGAGATATTTCAACCGTTCAAGGATTGTTTTCAGTACAGCGGCATCACGGTAGGAGTAACTCATGGCAGAAAGTGTATCTCATTGTTGCACTTTGTTCCAGCAAAATAAAAACCGGCGGCAGCGGCTGCCAATGCAATCCAAGAAAACGAAACGCATATGCTCATAGCTCGAGCCCTATTCCGATTCCGAAAGATTCCAGACCAAATCCCAGATTATTTTCATCGAGGCTGAGAGCTCTTCACTCTCAATGATCAGGCCGTAGCCTTCCTTGTTTGACGAAGCAATACCCAGCCTACCGTCGTATATATACAAACTGATGAAATCCGTCCGACTTGCCTGCGGAAAAAAACGAACATTTCGCAAGTTTTGCCGGCTGCCTTTCAGAAAGTCAAGATCCACTTCAGCATTCCTTACCCTGAGAGAATTGGACCAGATTCCCCGTTCAATCCGTTTCGTTACGAAATTCTTTAGATAATCTGCTCCAAGCAGGTCGATCATTTTTATCCCGACATCAAAATAGAAATATTCACCCGACCTGATTTCCAAGAGTTCATCATGTATCTGTTTGAGTCCGGACGGACCGTCGAAGTATCTGATATTCGGCTTGTTCGGGCTGTTTTCGTACATCGTTCTCAATTCCGGCAGAATGCGATCAATCATATTGAGAGTCTGGCGCGGTTGTTCTTTGAGATTTTCGGGATCAAGTACATAAAAGTATCTGCTCCGTGACTCCTTGTTGTTGACTGCAATCAGCCCGCGATGCATGAGATCGGTAGAGATGTCATAGACAGTTGTACGCTTTATTCCGGTCTCACGTGAGATTTGAGCGGCATTCGCCCGGCCCAGCTGCAGCAACGTCATATAGATGGCCGCCTGTTTCTCACTCAAACCTGCCTCTATCAGTTCGAACTCGGTAATCCTCACTTCATGCCTCCAAAGTTGTCGAACATTATCGACAAATCAAAATGACATATCTTAGCATTTAATTATACAATAATGAGTTATTCGTTAGATTGATTCAAAGTAGTTGCATGATTTTCTGACACCTTCTATACCAAGAATAAGATATCTTATAGGAGAAAATCATGAAGAAAACCGCTGTAGTTTTATTCCTGCTTGTGTCGGCACTGTCCGCGGCATTCGCAGGAGGTTAGAAAGAAGATAACGTTCAAGAACTTATTGTGTATACGGCCCTTGAGGACGACCAAATTCCGGTTTACCTAGAAGCCTTCTACAAAGAACACCCTGAAATGGAGGGCAAGGTACATATCGTCAGGGATTCTACCGGTATCATGACCGCCAAGCTCCTGGCGGAAAAAGACAACCCGCAGGCCGATCTTGTCTGGGGTACTGCAGCAACCAGCCTCCTTGTGGCAAAACAGCAGGGGATGCTGGAACCCTACAGTCCCGCAGGTCTGGACAGGATTCTCAAGGGCTTTCGCGATCCCGCAGAGGTTCCGAGCTGGGTCGGAATCGACGCATGGATGACCGGAATTGTCGTCAACACTATCGAAACCGAAGCAAAAGGGCTCCCTCATCCGAAATCTTACAAGGATCTTCTTGATCCGGTTTATGCCGGTTCGCTCGTCATGCCAAATCCTGCCTCTTCCGGAACAGGCTTCCTTACCGTATCCGCAATTCTTCAGCTTATGGGCGAAGACGCAGGCTGGAAGTATCTCGACGACCTGCACAAAAATATTGCGGTATACACGCATTCCGGATCACAGCCCGCCAAGCTTGCCGGTGCGGGAGAGTATCCTATCGGCATCTCCTTTTTCTATAGAGGAGTCAAGCAGAAGAAATCGGGCCAGCCTGTTGTCACCTACAGCCCCGCAGAAAGCAGCGGATTCGACGTTGAAGCAAATGCTCTCATCAAAAAAGATGGTATCAAACCAGAAGCAAGGATGTTTCTCGACTGGGCAATATCCGACAGTGCAATGGAGCAATACGCAAAAAGCTATCCGATTACCGCCGTTAAGAATATGTGGGGAATTCCCGATGGCTTCCCGCAGAATCCGACCGCGCTCATCATCGACAACGACTTCGAATGGGCGGCTTCAAACCGGCAGAGGATATTGGAAGAATGGACAAGAAGATACGATTCCAAATCATTACCTAAAAACTAAAACACGAATTTCAGCTGATGTTGACGAGGGCGGGGAATGTCCCTGCCTTCTATGCATGACCGGAGAAGGATATGAGCGAAAGTTTTTTGAAAGTAGAACATGTCGATAAATCGTTTCAGAATTTCCAGGCACTGAAAGATATTAATGTCGAGGCAGAGGAAGGAGAGTTTCTTTGTCTTCTCGGTCCCAGCGGATGCGGGAAAACCACCTTACTCAGAATAATCGCCGGACTGGAAAATCCGGACTGCGGCAGGGTGTTTCTTGCAGGAAGAGAAGTTACGAAATATCCTGTTGCCGCACGAAATATCGGCATTGTATTCCAGTCCTATGCCCTTTTCCCCAACCTGAACGCGTACGACAATATTGCCTACGGACTGAAACAGAAAGGGATATCAAAGTCAGAAGCGGCGGATAAAGTACATCGTATTCTCGAAAAGGTAGGCTTGGGGAAAAAGGCCAAACACTACCCGGCGCAGCTTTCGGGAGGACAGCAGCAAAGGGTTGCTCTGGCGCGTGCATTGGTTCTTTCCCCGGATATACTGCTGCTCGACGAACCCTTGAGTGCACTTGATGCAAAGGTCAGAAACAAGCTTCGGAAGGAGATCAGGAATCTTCAAAAGGATTTCGGTATTACCACAATCATGGTAACCCACGATCAGGAAGAGGCCCTCACCATGGCCGACAGAGTGCTTGTCATGAATCAGGCAGAAATAATCCAGAGTGGTACTCCCGCTCAGATCTATGCCGAGCCTGCAACATCGTTTATCGCCAATTTTATCGGTGAGATGAATCTCCTGAAGAAGTTTACGGCACAGGATATCGAAGCGCTGATAGACCGGGATGCTGAAACCTACGTTGATGCGGTGAAGATTGCAATTCGGCCGGAAGAAGTAAGGGTCGAAAAATCCGGCACCGGTGCGGAATCGAGGCTGATCAATACTGAATTCCGCGGTTCATTTCTTAGACTGACATTTGAAACATGTACGGATTCCGCGCTCAGGATTGATGCGGATATGTCCCGGGACAATTTCAATCACCTTGCAATTGCCCCGGGAGATTCGGCAGGCCTCATCTTTCCCAAAGAAGCGGTGCATATTTTCCGAGACAAAGAAAATGATTAGAACGGCCCAAGGCCTTGAACAGCGGCTGATAAAGTTGATTCTCATTGTTTTTCTGTTATTTCTTTGTATTTCAGTTGTCTTCCCGATCATCATGCTGCTTGACAGAAGCATGCACGACAGAATGGATAACTTTGTCGGGGCCGCAAACTTTGTAAAATTCTTTACCAATCCCGGTTTATTCACATCGCTGATAAACACACTTTTTGTTTCGGTTATGACGACTGTCATTTCCCTCCCCCTCGGTCTCGGATATGCTTTTTTTCTCAGTCGTTTTGAAATTCGAGGCAGGGTCTTCTTTCGTCTGATTGCGATGGTTCCGCTCTTTGCGCCGACGATGCTGCAGGGGATAGCGCTACGATACCTTTTCGGTAATAAAGGACTTATTACAACCGGTTTTTTCGGCTGGACAGAGCAGGTATTGGGAGTCGGCGGTATCAATATTCACCTGTATGGTCCTGTAGGAATAATCATAGCCGAGGTCTTTTACACCTTTCCCCAGGTTTACATGATTCTGACGATGGCCCTTTCCATGAGCGATGCACGGTTGTATGAGGCCGCCGAATCACTCTACGCAAAGAAACATCGGCTCTTTCTGGACGTAACCCTTCCAGGGATTAAATACGGCCTTATCAGTGCGGCTTTTGTGGCCTTCACCCTTTCGTTTACCGATTTTGGAGCCCCAAAGATAGTGGGAGGAAACTTTAATGTGCTCGCCGTCGGCATCTATAAGCAGGTCGTCGGTCAACAGAATTTCGGGCTCGGATCAACCATCTCGATAATACTTATGCTGCCGACCTTTATAGCATTCCTTGTCGACCGTTACATTCAAAGCAGACAGCGAATGACCTTCTCCTCCAAAGCCGTTCCATTACAGAGAAAATACAACAAGCTGATGTCCAACGTGGGCTTCATCTACTGTCTAATCATCGTTTTGATGATTCTGCTCATAGTCGGTGCAGCAATTTACGCCTCGCTTGTTGTTGCATGGCCATATAATCTAAACATAGGATTGCGCCATTTCAATTTTAATGATGTTGCGGGGAACGGAATTCAGGCCTTCTGGAATTCGATCACCGCGGCACTGCTTTCAGCCTTCATCGGCACGGCAATCGTCTTCTCTTCCGCCTATATGATTGAAAAAATTGTTGAGCTTCCCTGGCTGCGAAAAATTTCCTACTTGTTGTCGATTATTCCGCTGGCTCTGCCCGGGCTTGTCATTGGTATCGCATACATCTTCTTTTTTAATGCACCAGCCTTTGACGTTCTGGGCATGGAGATTCCGAATCCCTTCAACGGAATATACGGAACAATCTGGATAATCGTGTTGGCAAACATCATCCACTTTTATTCGGTCAATTTTCTTACCGCAACCACATCACTGAGGAAACTCGATAAGGAAATAGAAGAGGTCTCAAAATCTCTTGCGATTCCCTTTTACAAGGCCTTCGGCAGAGTCACGCTACCGGTAAACCTCCATGCAGTAATTGAAATATTCTCATATTTTTTTGTCAATTCGATGGCCACAATCTCTGCCGTGATCTTTCTTTACAGCCCGAAATTCAAGCTGGCCTCCGTTCTGATTGTCAACATGGATGATGCCGGAGACATTGCCGAAGCGGCCGCCATGTCAGTACTGATTCTGCTTACCAATATCCTGTTCAGGATGATCATAGCTTTTATACAAGGCAACATCGAAACGTACACGGAAAAATGGAAAAGAAAATGATTTTGACGACAAGGAGAATGAGCGTGAAACATATAGAAATGGTTGTTTTTGACTGGGCGGGAACTACGATAGATTACGGTTGCATTGCGCCCCTGGACGCATTTGTTTCGTCGTTTAAGGAATACGGCGTCGACATAACACCTGAAGAAGCCAGGGCCCCAATGGGAATGAAGAAACGTGATCATGTGGCCGCCATTCTTGGGATAGAGCGGGTGGTCCGCATCTGGCAGAACAAGCATGGACGATTTCCGGATGAAAACGATATTGAAGGTATTTACACAAGCTTTGAAAAGAAAATATGTGCCACCCTTTCCAGCTACTGCACCCCTATCCCCGGTGTCATCGAAACGCTGGAGCAATTGCGTGATAACGGATTAAAAATAGGTTCAACCACCGGGTATACGAGGGAGATGATGGATATTGTTGTTCCAGAGGCAAAGAAAAACGGTTACCATCCCGATTATCTCGTGACCTCAAGCGATGTTCCTGCAGGCAGGCCATATCCGTATATGATCTGGTCTAATGCTGTTGCGCTTGATGTTCCGGATCTTCAGCACATCGTAAAAGTCGGAGACACAAAAGCAGACATCGCCGAAGGGGTTTCGGCAGGCGTGTGGACGGTTGCCATCATCGAAGGCAGCAGTATATGGGCCTTGTCAAAGGAAGAAACCAAAGCACTTAGTCCCCAGAACTACCACAGCCGTTTCTCCACATGCCAAAACATCTGCATGAATGCAGGTGCTCATTATGTGATAAAGGATATCACCAAGCTTCCCGAAATCCTTGCAATAATCGACAGTCAGATTGAACTTGGAAAACGGGCATAAAGCGAAGAAACATATGGTGAATTCTTATGATTCGGATTCGTGGAAACCTACGTCAAATAAAGCCGCTGAAGATAGCTTCATTGAGTATTATGCTAAAATTTTTAGTCCGTACAAAATTGATACCATGCATGATTGTACCTTTGGGAGTGGATCGCTAACGTATCCCCTATATAAAATGGGATATTCAATGAGTGGCTCAGATTTAAGTGAGAATATGATTACCCTAGCGAGAAACTATATTCAACAGGAAGGTTTAGAAATAGAAGTTTTTCAGAAAGATTTTCGGGAAATAAACCTAGATAATAAAGTCGATTGCTTAATTTCCACAGGGAATTCATTACCACATGTTTCGAATACTGACTTGCAGAAAGCAATAAGAAATTTTGCCGATCAGATTAGAAGTCATGGCTATTTCTATTTTGATATAAGAAACTGGGATAAAATATTAACCAACAAGCAAAGATTTTTTTCTTATGCTCTGAGTTTTAAAGGCGATATTATACGGCATCTCATGCAAGTGTGGGATTTTAGTGATGATATGAAAACTGTGAAATTCAACCTGGTATTTACGGATTATGATAAAGACGGAAAAATAATAAACAGAAAAATTGAAACTATACCAACCTATTATCCAATCAGATGGAATCTTTTAGAGAAATACTTGGAAGAAGCCGGATTTGAGATTATAAAGCGATACAATCATGATATTTTTCACAACTTTGGATCAAAGACTGAAGCCATATTTGAGATAGGCAGTGAAAGTACCTTTATGGATGTGGATTGGTATGCTGTTCTATCAAGGAAAATACATTAGTCTTTATTATTACCTGCTCACCATCACCAGTAATTGGAGTGGACATTGCTTCTGCCTTGGTCTTTACCGGAGATTTGCCGGCTATAGAGTTAATATAAGTTTGTTAGGAAAAAGATAAATATGCTGTAGCTATTTGCAAACGAAAGACTCATTCGATAATCTAACAGATGAAGTATAGATGTTTATTCTTCAACTTCCGATACAAATCAAGAGGAGGTTGGTATGGGTATCAATATTACATTGATGCACTTTATTTCCGCCTTGCCGATGTGGACTATCAAGCTCACCTCAATAATTGTCGGCTACCTCGTCGTTCGGCTCGGATATAATTTGCTGATGGCTGGAGTAAAGGGTGAATTTACGTTCACAGGCGACATGAAAGGAATAAAAGCAGGACTTGCCAGCACTTCTCCAGGCCTGCTTTTCTTGTTGCTTGGAGTCATCTTAATGATTTACGCAGTAAGTCCTACTACCTCTTTTCAAACGACACTACCGACAAAAGAAACGACTGCCGAGAAACCAGAAGTGGGGTTTTAGTTATGTCACGTAATCGGCTGAGAGTCCTAATCGCGATTTCCATAGGAAGCTTATTTGGCGTCTTTTGTTTTGGGGAAACGACCGCACAACTTCGGCAGCAAGGAATCCAGGCCTACAAAAAGAACGACTATGTTTCCGCGCTAAAGTATTTGTTCGCGTACCAACAAATAGCGGGCCACGATCTCGAACCGGAAGCGCTTCAAAACCTCGAGTCTATTATCGCCTATTGTGAAGACCATGTTGTTTCGATTACTACGTCTTTGGGAACGACATCCGGTTCGTCCTCTGCTTTGTTTCAGTGGGTTTCTCCTGGACGACTTACAGAAGTCAACATGCCATCGACAGGTGGCGTTTTTCTTACCTCAAGTGGATTTCTGTATATAATCGATAATGCAACTGGTGGTGTATTGCTATCATCCGATGGCACCGTACGACCAATCCCGAAACAACAAGAGGAGCAAATCATCACAGAGCTTGAACAGCCGTCTCTGTTAAGCATGCCATTGATCGAAACCAATAGATTACATCAACAAATACAGGAACAGCAGGAATTGCTTGAGGAAATTAAGAAAAGCGTACAGGAGCGTTAATTCATCTGATTATCGTTTCTAACATAGCATTCGTTTCTTGCTTCATTCGATAACTAATCATGCCAGTACGACTTTATAGTTTTGGAGGAACTATAATGAGTAAAAAAGAATTTAGTGTTGCAACTTTTAATCTTTACAATCTGAATGAGCCGGGAAAACCTATGTACAATACAGAGGGGTGGAGTGAAGAAGATTATCATAGTAAGAATCGAATTTGGCTATTTCAGGAACTTATAGTCTTCAATGACCACCTTAACTCTGAAGACCATAAACATGATGGCACAAACGACCATGGAATATTGAAAGCAACATTTTAGCATCCTTTTATGTCTCATTTTCTTTCAGCATTCGAAAAGCCATTTCTAATGGCTCATAACGTTCTATAACCCATCCTAACGTCGGGGCTGACAGCGCGAGAATTCCTCATGGTCAGGCGAAATGAGTTGCCATCAATGAAAAATAAAGTTATAATATCAGACAAACAGGCAAATTATTGAGATTAATAGGAGGATTACACATGGTTAAGGTTGGAGTAGCCGGATACGGAGTTATTGGCCAGAGATTGGCCGATGGAGTTGCACGGCAGAAAGATATGGAGCTGGTTGGGGTCGCCGATGTTGCCCCTACCCTTCCCGTCAGGGCCCTTGCTGAAAAAGGAATGCCCTATAAACTTTTTACGGCGGTGCCGGAAAAAAGGAATCTTCTTGATGATGTAGGGATCCCTGTTAGCGGAACTCTCGAAGACCTTGTCCAGGAAGTGGATATCATGCTGGATGCCACCAATGCCGGTGTCGGAGCAAAGAACAAAGAGATCTACCAAAAATACAACACCAAGGCTGTATTCCAGGGTGGAGAAAAAAACAATGTTGCCGATGTTTTTTTCCACGGCTATGCGAACTACGAAAAGGGTATTGGTGCTGACTACCTCAAGCTCACCAGCTGCAACACAACAGGACTCATCAGGGCCATCGACGCCATCGACAGGGCCGTCGGTGTTATCAAAACGGCTATTACCATCATTCGAAGGGTTGCGGACCCTGGTGACTATCACCGCGGACTGACAAATGCCCTGCAGGTAGCCGAGGCACCGAATCATCAGGCCCTCGATCTTATGACCATTATGCCCCATGTCGATGCAACGGGAATTCTTATCCATACCCCGGTGACTCACGGGCATATCATCACCCCCGTGGTTACGACCAGGAAAAAGATGCACAAAGAGGAGCTCCTCGAAATCTTCAAGGCTCATCCCCGTATCCGAGTGGTCCGTCTGGCGGACGGTTTCCTCGGAAATGCAAGCCTCTTTAAATATGCCAGAGACCTGGGACATCCCCGCGGCGATATGTACGAGATTGCCGTATGGGAAGAGACCATTGTAAACAGCGGTGACGATATTATGTTCGCCATCAACATTCCTCAGGAAGCGGTTGTTATTCCTGAAAATATGGATGCGATCCGTGCCGCTTTGAAGATGCAGACAACCCGGGACGAAGGTGTCGCAAAAACCAACGAATATCTCGGAATGAAGGCCAGGGGTTAAAAGGAGAAAATCGGCTTTTATTGCCGTACCGTTTTTACATGAAGGGGCCCGGCAGGGCCCCATTTTAGGAGTCATACCATGGCTGAAGTAAGTCTTGGATTTAAGCCGATGGAGGCATTCGACGTCAAAGGCAAACGGGTACTTTTACGCGTAGATATCAACAGCCCCATCGATCCGAAAACAAAGAAAATCGTAAACGAAAACCGCATACAGAAAAGTCTGCCGACCATTTCCTGGCTCCTTGATCATGGGGCAAAACTCGCAATGATCGCGCACCAGGGTGATACCCTCGATTATCAAAACCTGATCCCGTTGGAAGAACATGCTCAAAAACTGAGTGCCGGTCTCGGACGACCAGTCGATTATATCGATGATGTTTGCGGTCCGGCGGCCCAGCAGAAGGTGAAGGAACTTGCCGAAAGCCAGGCCATCCTTCTTGGTAACCTGCGCTACCTCTGCGAAGAGATATCGACTTTTGAGAATGCGGTAAAACTGAAGGCTGAAGAGATGCTGGATACCTATTTGGTTCGCTCTCTTGCCCCCTTATTCGACCTCTATATCAACGACGCCTTTGCTGCAGCACACAGAAACGCTCCAAGCATGGTGGCCTTTCAGGAGCTTCTTCCTTCTGCCGCAGGACCGCTTTTCTTTAAAGAGGTCTCCGCGCTGACGAAGGTAATGAAAAGTCCCGAGCATCCTTCGGTCTTCGTTCTCGGCGGAGCAAAGATATCAGACGCCTTCGGGATGATGGAACAGGTTCTTTCATCGGGCACAGCCGATAAAATTCTGGCCTGCGGCGTCACCGGTGAGGTGATGCTCATCGCTTCCGGCAGGAGGCTTGGAACAGCCACGGATAAATTCCTTGCAGACAAGGGACTGGATGTTTTTATCGAGCCCGCGGCCAAATATTTGAAAGAGTATCCGGGAAGAATCATTGCTCCCGACGACCTGGCCTACGAAGAAAACGGAAAAAGACAGGAGTTAAACATCGAAGCGCTGCCGAAGGAAGCACTGTTCCTCGACATCGGAACAAAAACGATAGAACGCTTTGAAGCGGAAATCAAAGCGGCAGGCACTGTCTTCGTCAACGGTCCTGCCGGGGTATTCGAAGATGAGAAATTTGCAAAAGGGACCAAAAGGGTTTGGCAGGCAATAGCATCGGCCCCCGGCTACACGGTAGTGGGGGGTGGCGACAGCGTAAGCGCTGCGGCCCGCTTTACCAATATGAGTGATTATAGCTATGTCTGCACCGCCGGCGGAGCAATGGTTCGCTTCCTTTCAGGCAAGAAGTTGCCGCTCATTGCCGCCATGGAAAAGGCCGGGAAGAAATGGAAGTAGCACTTCCCTATTTGAAGAATACCATTTCCGTCACGGTTCCGGACAAAAACGTCCTTGCAGTAGTCGAACCAAATGACCTTCGGGCCAAGGGTGATACTGCAAGCATCGTGAATGCAGCCATTGCCTCCCCTGTTGAGAGCAAGCCATTCGAAGCCTTTATAGCCGGAGCAAAGAACTTACTGGTCATTGTCAACGACCAGACTCGGCCGACCCCCACACGTGCGGTGCTCTCCGCCATTGCTCCGGCCCTGGCGAAGGTTGATCCTTCCTTCATCATTGCAACGGGAGTCCATAGAGGCCCCACGGAAGAAGAGTATCGGCAGATATTCGGAGATGAACTGTTCGAACGCTACCGGAACAAAATTCATGCCCATGATGCAAGAAAAGATGAGATGGTCTACCTCGGGACCAGCCGGGCCGGCACCGAAATGTACGTAAACAAGATGGGTGTCGATGCCGACAGAATTATCGTTATAGGATCGGTGGAACCCCACTACTTCGCAGGCTACACTGGAGGACGAAAAGGGTTTCTCCCCGGAATAGCCAGTTACCACACCATCGAACAGAACCATCGTCATGCCTTGCACCCCGGAGCAAAGGCGCTCAATCTCGAGGGAAACCCGGTACACGAGGACATGATCGATGCACTCTCCGTGGTAAAAAAAGAGATCTTTGCGATCATGACGGTTCTGGACAAAAGCCACAACATCTACGCGGTAACCGCCGGAGATATTAATGCATCCTTTTATCAGGCCATCGACAAGGCCGATGAAATTTTTGTGGCGGATATCCCCAGTCGGGCGGATATCGTGGTAAGCGTCGCCAAATACCCAATGGATATAGACCTCTATCAGGCGCAGAAGGCAATCGACAACGGTAAACTGGCTATGAAGGACGGAGGGATGATGATCCTCGTTGCAAGCTGCCGTGACGGAATCGGAGAGGAGGCCTTTGCACGCCTCCTCTCTTCCTCGGATACGCCCGAAGGGGTACTCAAGACAATTCAAAAAGAGTACAAACTTGGGTATCACAAAGCGGGAAAGATGGCGGAGGTGTTTCTTCGGGGAGAGGTCCATGCCTATACCCAGCTCCCGGATGAACTGTTAAGCTCTTTTTTCATCATCCCGGAGCATGATCTGCAAGCTGCCATTGACGAGGCCCTTAAAACAAAAGGCAGGGATGCCACAATTCTCTTTCTGCTTGACGGTAGCGTCACGGTCCCGAGAGCAGTAAGATAGCAAGAAGCGAACGAACAACGATAGGAGATTAATGAGATGGATGAATTAAAAGAGAAGGCCCTGGCCTACCACAAACTTGACGGAAAACCGGGGAAACTCGAGGTGGTCCCGACAAAGCCGTGTCAGACCGCAGAGGATCTCTCCCTTGCCTATACGCCTGGGGTTGCCAAGCCGGTTCTGGAAATCGAAAAGGACACTGAGACTGCGTACGAATATACCAATAGGGGTAACCTTGTGGCAGTCATCAGTAACGGTACTGCTATTCTCGGTCTGGGGGATCGAGGCGCCCTTGCAAGCAAGCCGGTTATGGAGGGAAAAGGTGTCCTTTTTAAAAGGTTTGCCGACGTCGATGTTTTCGATATCGAAGTGGATACTCATGATCCGGAAAAGCTTATCGAGGTTGTTAAGATGCTGGAGCCTACCTTCGGCGGGGTGAACCTCGAAGATATCAAGGCGCCGGAATGCTTCGAGATCGAAAATCGTTTGAAAGCCGAAACCAATATTCCCATCTTCCACGACGACCAGCACGGTACGGCTATCATAGCCACCGCAGGTCTGATCAATGCGGCGGAAATTACGGGGAAAAAGCTTTCGGAGATGAAAATCGTCTATAACGGAGCAGGGGCCGCAGGAATCAGCTGCGCACGCATGTTCGTCGCCGCAGGGGGCAAAAAAGAGAACATCATTATGTGCGATTCCAAGGGGGTTATCTTCAAGGGACGAACAGAGAGGATGACACCTCAAAAAGAAGAGTTTGCCTCCTCGACCTCGGCACGAACCCTTGCCGAAGCCATGAAGGGCGCCGATGTTTTTATGGGGCTCTCTGTTGCCGACTGTGTATCACCGGAGATGCTCGCAAGTATGGCATCTCAACCGGTGGTCTTTGCTATGAGCAATCCGAATCCCGAAATCGATTATCCCACCGCCGTGTCCGTGCGAAAAGATCTCATCATGGCCACCGGTCGAAGCGATTATCCCAACCAGATAAACAACGTCCTCGGTTTTCCCTTTATCTTTCGGGGAGCACTTGATGTCCGCGCGACCGGTATAACAGAAGGCATGAAAATGGCGGCCAGCAAGGCCCTCGCAGAACTTGCAAAGCAGCCCGTACCCGAGATTGTAAAGCGGGCATACGGTGGCAAGGAGTTTTCCTTTGGCCAGAACTATATCGTTCCCAAGCCCTTCGATCCCCGGGTCATCGAGTACGAAGCCGTCGCCGTTGCAAAGGCAGCATGTGAAGAGAAAGTCGCACGTAAGCCCATAACTGATTGGGATGCATACCGAAAAGAACTTGTCAAGCGCATGGAAAAGTACTGGAAATAGCTAGCCGCTTTTATAGTAGGCATGGCCGCCGAAAGGTGATCATGCCTTTTTTTTGTTGCTCTCCTCAAGTTCAAAGGCGCAGACCAATTCTTTTTCGGAATTTGCAAGAGTCGATAGCTCTTCCGCACGCCGTGCCACCGCAACAATCTGTTTGTTCAGTTTATCGCTTGAGAGACGTACCCGATCGAATTGGCCGCTGTTTCGGTGATGAATTTCCATTACCGATAGAACGGTGGTCGCAACGCTCTGTGCCGAGGTCTCCATTTCGGAAAGAGCATTCAAGACTTCTTCCATCTTTGTGCGGTTGACAGAGGCCGCTTCATTTATCTCGGAAAGATGATTCTCCGCCGCCGATACCTGTTCATTGCTGGAACGGACAACATCGACAACCTCATCAGCATGTTTTTCGGCACTTTCCACCGAATTCAAAACCTCTTCCAACAAAGCGGTGATCTTTTCCGTAGCACTACTTGCACCCTCCGACAGGGTACGAATCTCATGCGCCACAACGGAAAACCCGGCACCGGCTTCTCCTGCTCGTGCAGCTTCAATCGAAGCGTTCATTGCAAGTAAATGAGTTTGGGCCGCAATATCCTCTATGGCGCCGATGATCGTCCGTATCTCACGTGAACGTTTTGCAAGCTCATTGATAAGCTCTTGCGTCGCTCTTGTCGAAGAGGTCAAGCGATCGCCGGCCTTCTTGGTCGCCATAATGGCCGCTCGTCCCCCGACGGCGGCGGCGGCAACCTGTTCGGCACGACTTCCTGCCGAGTGTGTTTCTCTGGCAGCTATACCGACAAGTGAGGAAAGAGTATCCATTGCAAGCCGTGCTTCTTCCACCTCTTGTTGCTGAGAATCCAAAACATTCCGTACTGAAGAAAGCGCATCCTGAATATCGACAGTTGCCGATTCCGAATCACTTGCCCCACGTCTCAACTTCTCTCCTATCTTTGCCACGCGGTCGGCCTTCTCTTCTACTTCAACAATCATTCCTCGAAGGCTGAAAGGTTCCTGATTATAGGTGACGACCAGAAGCCCCTTGTCTACAGCCTTGTTTATGACAGGGATCAAACGATCGCTGAAAAGAGGAATGGCAAAGCCATCGTACGTATCGGTAATAAGTCTTTCGATCATGTCTCTCCAGGCATCGACATCATAGTGATCTTTCCCCTTTGGAGGCAGTATGATGTCGACTGCACAATTTTTGGCCGCCAGAATCCGCCGTGCATCCTTGGCCCCTTTATAGACGGGAGGCCAAAAATCCTCATTCTTCGGTATAAGAAAGGCCAGTTTCAGCCCCCTGGAGGGACTCTCTTCCGAAAGCACGGCAAGCCCTTCACTTTCTGTGCTGTGGCCCAGATGTTCGCGAAAGTTGTCTTTGGTAATGACCTTCGGCGTGATAAGCATTTTGGGATGCTCAGGTCTCCAAGAAGAAACCATCGAATTGAAAAGATAGACAAGAGGATTATACCCCTGCAGATAAGGACTCTGCGTAATAGTCGTGGTTAGGTACCCCGAATGGAAAAAATTGGAAAAACCCTCTCGTTTTCCGTGTCCGAAAAATGATATCGCTCCCGGAGATTTCAGTCGACGAAGTTCATCAAGGCTGTCCAGGGTAGTGGCTTCCTCAAGCTGGTAAACAGCCGCAAGATGCGGAAAATCCTGCAACAGATTTCTTATCCCCTCTCTCGCACGCCTTGGATCCCTGCTTGTGTAGACAGTCCGAACAACATTTATCTTCGAAAAATCATTGTGAAGTGCATTTACAAAACCACGTTCCCGGAGGACCGAATAGTTTGTTTCTTCATTGACAGCAATAATCGCTATCTCGCCTTCCCCTCCAAGACGAGCCCCCACGATCTGTCCCATCAGTTGGCCGTGTAGATAGTCGTCGATACCGGTGAAACAAATTCGCCGCACAGGCTCGGCAGTTAGTGAAGCGATACCGAGCATTGCCCGGTCAATTGCATCAGAAGATGCCGAAAATGCCGAATATAGTGATCGGTAGAGGGCACCATAAGGAGGGGTCACATCAATAGCAGAAAGATCGACATGGGCACAAAGATTTCCTCTGGCGATTTCCCAAACGGCTCTTTCAAAAGGAGCAATTCCTTGATTACGAATAGCACGGGCGGCTTGCACGCCATATCGTACAAGCCGTCTGTTGGCAATAAAAGAGGTTCCCCAGCCATAGAGAACGACCACAAAAAGTAAAACCGTCAGGATAAATAAAACCGGATCCGCTATACCGGCGTGAAGTAAACGCACAACAACTATAGCCAATAGCGTAGAGCCGGAAAGAATACAAGCTATCGTGTTTTTTCCCAAAATTTTACCTCACATTCTATCTTTATTTTTCTATGTTTAGGATACCATGGGCATTCCGAGGCGTAAATAACAATCGTCAATAAAATTTTGACACTTGTTCACTTTGTTTTGTGTCAGGAATATTGGTGGCACACACCAATCTACTTAACGATTGTAATGAGAAATACATATCACCAGGATTCGAAACACTAAGCAAGCCTCGAAAGATGTTCGTTCAATACGGTTATGCCGGTAAGGGGCTTATCAGCAAGCGGATTCTGCGAAATAGTTACGTCGGGAAACGCTTCAGCGACACGCTCTGTCCATTCACCCATCCCAGTATATTTATTGACGATGATTCGGCCGATTTCCATTCCGAACCCCGCCAATTGGCGTTTGATCAGAAGACTTTCCGAAAAGCTCAACTCGTCTTCATTAAGTATAAGTACGATTTCGGTTTGCGTTCGATCACAGAGCAACGACAAAAGCGTATCGTAACGCTTTTGCATACGCACCAGGCGAGAAAAGATCGGATCATGGTCTCGGTCGATGGAAGACTCGCTATGTATTTCGGCTACACGATTTTTCTTTAGAAGTATCTCTTCCCTCATCGCTTTTAAATGGCGAATCCAGTGAAGATTTACCCCCGGCAAAGCCAGCATCTTCATGGTGAGCGCCGTTGGGGGAGTATCGATAACAAGCTCATCGTAGCGACGCTCATCATAACATCGTTGAAGAATCAAAAGTGCGGCGTATTCTTCCATACCAGGAGCAAATTTCAACAAGTTAAAATACTTATCGATGTTCAAGGCTTGCTGATAGTGGTAGAGATTCTTCAACTCTCCACGAATTTCCGCCATATACTCACGCCCCTTCTGGCTCGTATCTGATTCTCGAACGGTAAGAGTCGGCAGAATTTTCTTTCCCTTTGCCCCCAGTTCTGTCCGAAAAATATCATGGAGATTATGAGCAGGGTCCATGGAGTCAAGCAGCGTTTTACGCTGCGAAGAAGCCAATCTCAGAGCCTCCAGGCAAGAGCAGGTTGACTTCCCGACACCGCCCTTTCCCACGAAAATATGATATCGCGGCATCACGGTTCCCCCATGATACTTGCAAGCTCACTCAAACCGTTTCCGGTTTGACTCGCCCTAAGGAGCATATGTTCCAACTCCTCCGCCATATCCGGCAGCAGCTCTAAGGTTAAGGGCATTGAAGGCCCAGGCAAGCCGATAAAATTTCCAAAAAGCATGAGAGTAAAGGAATTTTCCATCTCGGAAATTTCATACTCAATTTGGGCCGTTGCTTTGTAAAGCATGGCCTGTTGAAATCCCCGAAAAAAAGCACGAATAGATAGCCACAAACGATTATGTTTCATCACTTTTTACCCTAAAAGCAGCAATATCCTTTTTATATGTTTTATTGGCGGGAAAAACCGAATAGATCCCGTATATCGTAACCAGGACCGAAAGGTAAAGATGATATCGATACACAGGAACAAGATAGGCAAAGAGAGTGAAAAGTGCCCCAAACAAAACGCACAGAACGAGGCACCTCTCCATACGAAAAAATTCAGACAGGCTAAGCCCATCCTGATGTGCACTTTTCCGATAAAAGGCCATCCTAACAAGAATGGGAAGAGCAACAGCGCCTGTCGTGCTCCCCAACAGACCAACCATCGATAAAACACGGGTCGGTTCGGCGGGAAAAGCCCACCCCAGATAACGCATAAACCAAATCGCCACTAAACCAAGGGAAAACAGAACCATCATCAGGTACGCCTGAAGGCGGATTCTATGAAGTAATGTTTCAAGCATTCAGTATCATCCTTCAAGAAAAAAGCCGGGCGATGAAAACTCACATCGCCCGGCAAGGTTCACTATGCCTGAGCAGCCTGCATATCTTCTTTACTGAAGAGCTTCTTTAGGCTTTCGAAAGCTACAAAAATCACGATGAGAATAATGGCCAGATTGATAATCCCCAAGAGCACCTTTGTACCGGCAATATAACTCATCTCGTTCTCAATCAAAGCCCAGAAGGTCAGAACGAGCATGAAAATGCCGGGAAGCAGGGTAACCAAATACTTTTGCCCGCCCCGTTGCTTGAGATAGACCGAAGCGGTAAAAAGGGCCAGAGCGGCAAGGGTCTGGTTGTTGGCGCCGAAAAGAGGCCAAAGAGCCATGGCTCCCTTTCCATTGGCTCCGGTCGAGAAGGCCAAAATTCCTGCGGTAAGCAACGCGAGAATAGTTGCACCGTATTTGTTGGTGAAAAAGCTTTTTTTCTCGGCGGCACCTACACGATTGGCCCCCAATAATTCCTGAATAACATAACGCTGGAGTCGTGTTGTGGTATCCATTGACGTTCCGGCAAAGGAAGCAACAAATACCCCCATGATGATCAGGCCGAGGTATTTGGGAATGCCCAAGTAGCTTATCATGTTGGCGGATCCTTCGACGAAGGCTCCGACCTTGGCGCCCAAACCTGCAGCAGCGCTCCAGGATGCATAATGCTGGGTCCACTTTGCAAGACCGGTAACCGCCCCGGTCTCTCCACGTGCAGCAAGGCCGATACCGGCGGCAGTCGCAATAATGACAATGACAGCCAGGGCCCCTTCCATCAGCATAGAGCCGTATCCGATAAACTGTGCATCTTCCTCTTTTGCAACCTGTTTCGCCGTCGTCCCCGAGGCAACCACCGAGTGGAAGCCGGAGATAGCGCCGCAGGCTATGGTAATAAAGAGAAAGGGCCAGAGAGACGGAGCTCCCTCAGGAGCCGCCTGTACCGCAGGCGCAACAATCTTCAGTCCGTTAAAGGACGCTGCAATAACAGCGATAACAACCAAGCCCATTGCAATAAAAAGTTCCCAGGCATTAATATAGTCCCGAGGTTGAAGCAATGTGGTAACCGGCAAAGTAGAAGCGATGAAGCAGTATACAAAGAGAATGAGGGTCCACACGCCCGTTGCCGGCATTCCGCCGATGGTAGGCATGTCGAGGGGAATGACATGGCCTAAAACAACGGTAATATACATAGCGACAACAGCTAAAACGGTTGCTCGGTTGACATGTGCATTGCGCTTGTAAATTGCCCACCCCAGGATTATAGCAATGGGTATCTCCATCCATACCGGGAAAACCGCCTCAGGGTACATATGAAAGATGACGGCGATGATCATGCCCAATATAGCCAGAAATAACCACAGCTCGATAAAGACAATCAGGAAAAAGGCTACACGAATTCTTTTACTGATATATCCCGCTGCGACTTCGGATATAGACTTTCCCTGGTTCCTGAGCGACATAACCAGAACACTGAAGTCCTGTACCGCTCCCATAACAATAGAACCCACGAGTACCCAAATGAGTGCCGGTAGCCATCCCCATATGACACCGATGGCAGGTCCTACAATCGGTCCGGTTCCGGCAATGGAAGTAAAGTGGTGGCCAAATATAATTCCTCGTTTTGTCGGAACATAATCGACACCATCCGTGAACTCTACCGCCGGTGTTTTGTTCTGATTCGTCAGTTGGAAGATCTTTTTTCCGACAAACTCACCATACAACCGGTAGGCTATGATATAGCCGGCAAAAGCTACTATCATAATTAAAACAGCATCCATGGAAACCTCCTGAAATGAGATTGTTGTATACTATATTAAACACCCATTCGAGATATTTGTCAAAAAAAGTGCCATATAGAAACACAATTCTCATTATCAGAGGTGGGCTAAAAAAGAAGTCAAAAAAAACCGTCTCTCCACAAGGAAGAGACGGTCGTCTAAGGCCTTACAAACACGATAGAAAAACCTATTCAGCGGCAGGTGCGGCCTCTTTTTTCTCCTCTTCAGCAGGAACAGGAGCGGCGTCGGCTTCAGCCTTGGGGGCCTCCGCCTTTTTAACTTCATTCGCCTTCTTATCCTCTTTCACAGCCTTTGCTTTCTTGGCCTTGGCAGGCTTCTTTTCTTCCTGCTTCTTTTCGACCAATTCGAGGATAACCATTTCGGCGGCATCACCTTTTCGTCTTCCCAATTTGAGAATACGCGTATATCCACCGGGCCGGCTTACAAAACGGGGACCTATCTCGGTAAAGAGCTTTGCAAGAACCTCTTTGTCCTTAATGTCCTTGGCGATAGTGCGCCTATTATGTACCGAATCAACCTTTGCCCGGGTAATCATTTTCTCAGCTGTTCGACGAACCGCGAGAGCTTTTGCCTTTGTAGTGGTAATTCTCTCATAACGGAACAGAGAGGTGGCCATATTCCTGTGGAGAGAAAGGCGGTGAGCAGCACTTCGACTCAGCCTGTTAAATCCAACTCTATGCTTCATCTTCTTCTTCCTTGTTCATCGGGAGTTTCGTCGAAGTCTTCAAAACACTGTAATCGGTCATTCCGAGACTAAGGTTCCACTCCTTCAGTTTTTCCTTTATCTCCTGAAGGCTCTTTTTACCGAAGTTTCTGTTCTTTGCAATCTCTTCCTCGGTCTTCCGGGTCAGGTCACCGATGGTCCGGATATTTGCGCTCTTCAGGCAGTTGAACGAACGAACCGACAATTCCAGCTCCTCAACAGGAGTATCCAATACGGCCCTTACCCGTTCTTCCTCTTCATCAACATCATCATCACCATCGATCGCATCCTCATCAAAATTGATGAAAATGGTAAAGTGATCCTTGGCAATCTTCGCAGCCTCAGCCAGTGCATCCTCGGGAGCAATCGTGCCATCGGTGTAGATTTCCATCGTCAGCTTATCGTAATCGCTCCGTTGCCCGACCCTGGTATTCTCGATACCATAGGTAACACGATGTATAGGGCTGAAGACCGCATCAATCGGAATCGTGCCGATCTCTTCGATATACTTCTCGTTTACTTCAGAGGGAACATAGCCCCGACCAAGATCAATCTGAACTTCCAGATCGAAATTGGCCTTTTCCATCATGGTGAGGATTTTCCAATCCTTATTGATAATTTCAACATCATTGTCTTTTTCAAAGTCGGCACCCGTGATTTCTCCCGGCCCCTTACACTCAATAAGCAGGGTTTTCTGCTCGACCTCTTCCGGCAACTTAATTTGCAATTGCTTGAGATTGGCAATAATTTCCGGTGTATCCTCAACCACCTCGGGAACCATTTCAAATTCACTCGAGACCATGTGCGGAGTACCCTCTTCGTTATAACAGGTAATCTTAACGGCACTTACGGCATACCCCTGAATTGACGAAAGCAAAACTCTCCGAAGCGTATTACCGACCGTCGTACCAAATCCCCGCTCAAAAGGGTAGGCCACGAATTTACCATAGTTGGACTGTAGCTCACTATGTTCAAAAGTGATTCCCCGAGGTTTTTTGAATCCCTTTAACAGATTCTTCCGCGCCATGGATACTCCTATCTTGAATAGAGCTCAACGATGAGCTGCTCGTTCACATCCGAAAGATCGGTGACATCATTCCTACCGGGAATTGCACTCAGACTTCCCTTCATGGCATCCGGATCAAGCATGATCCACGGCATCACACCGCTTTTCGTGTATTCCTTGAGGGCATCTTTGATGACAACCATCTTCTTACTGGCTTCACGAATTTCGATCTCATCACCCTGACGAACAACATATGAAGGGATTGTTACCCGTTTGCCGTTGACAAGGATGTGACCATGGGAAACCAACTGCCGGGCCTGCTTTCTGCTGTTGGCGAACCGAAGACGGTACACCACATTATCAAGCCGTCGTTCAAGAAGGATGATCAAATTTTCACCGGTCTTTCCTCTAAGCCGTTCAGCCTCAACAAAGGTGAGTTTGAACTGTTTCTCGAGAAGACCATACATTCTTCTCAACTTCTGCTTCTCTCGAAGCTGGATACCGTAATCGGACATCTTTCGAGCCCGAAACCTCGGTCCCTTTCCGGGAGGGTTTTTCTTCTTTGCAATCGGGCACTTGCCCGTATGACACCGCTCACCCTTAAGAAAAAGCTTGGTCTTTTCCGCCCGGCAAAGTCTGCACTGTGGTCCTACATATCTGGCCATTACTATTCTTCCTCTTTACACTCTTCTACTTTTCCGCGGTCGGCAACCATTGTGCGGGATCGGCGTAACGTCCCGGATGCTTCGCACCGAAAGGCCGAGATTTCCAAGAGACCGGATAGCTGACTCACGGCCGACTCCCGGACCCTTCACAAAGACATTCACTTCCCGCAAACCGTAATCCATGGCCTTTTTGGCAGCCGTTTCAGCGGTAGTCTGGGCCGCATAGGGCGTAGACTTCTTTGCACCGCGAAAACCAAGACCACCTGCACTGGCCCAGGAAACGGTATTTCCCTGGAGGTCGGTCACGGTCACAATGGTATTGTTAAAGGTGGCCTGTATATATACATTCCCTTCGTATACCGTCTTCTTCGTTCTTTTCTTTCCGCTTGCTTTCGCCACGTTCTATTTCCTCCGAACTACTTCTTCTTGTTCGCGACGGTCTTCTTCTTACCCTTTCGCGTTCGGGCGTTTGTCTTTGTCCGCTGCCCGCGAACAGGAAGTCCTCTTCTGTGCCGAAGACCACGGTAACATCCAATATCCATAAGCCTTTTTATATTCAAGGCAATCTGAGTCCTCAGCCGACCTTCCACAGTATAATCACTGTCGATTAGCGTTCTGAGCTTATTCACATCTTCCGCAGAAAGGTCATTCATTTTGGAATCGGGGTCGATACCCGCTTTCTTACAAATTTCCATGGCGGAACTTCGACCAATGCCATAAATATAGGTCAGCGATATTTTGGTCGCCTTGTTCGGTAAATCTATACCAGCAATACGTGCCATCCGGGCTTCCTCCTACCTCTGCCGCTGCTTATGTTTCGGATTTTCGCAAATAATGCGAACAACACCGTTTCTTCGAATCACTTTGCACTTATCGCAAATCGGTTTAACGCTTGCTCTCACCTTCATCTCTTTATCCTCTTTATAGATTCCTGGACTTGATTCTGCCCTTCTTTACCAATCCATCATGATGATGCATTCTCAGGTGACCTTCGATCTGCGACATTGTGTCAAGATCAACACCTACCATGATCAGCAACGACGTACCACCCATGAGCATAGCAACTTCCGCCGGAAAGTTAAAGAGGCCCTGAATGAGTGTGGGGATGACCGCAATAAAGGCAAGGAAAATCGCTCCGGGAAGAACAATCCGATTCAAGATAGTCGAAAGATACTCTTCCATCTTTTCAGACCGGATCCCGGGAATCGATCCGCCATTTTCCCTTATCTGTTTTGCAATCTCCACAGGATTTAAGGTAACCTGGGTGTAGAAGTACGCGAAGAAAATAATCAACAGGGTGTAGATGATAATGTAGGGGGCACCCTGCGGCCGAAGCCAGTATGAAAAGCGTGCAAGCCAGCGTACTTCCGGTCCGAGGCTCTGTGCAATCTGCAACGGAAAGGTCATAACCGAAGAGGCGAAAATAACAGGAATAACACCTGAAGGGTTAATCTTAAAAGGGATATAGGTACTCTGGGCACCATACATTTTTCTGCCGATTACCCTCTTGGCATAATTAACCGGAATCTTTCTCTGCCCCTGTTGTTCATATACAACAAGAGCAACAACAACCACAAACATTGCCACAACGATGATCACGAAAACGGGATTCAATTCCTTGGCCTGTACCTTGCGGAACAAATTGATGAGGGCATTAGGCATTCTGGCGACAATACCGGCAAAAATCAGCAGGGAAATGCCGTTGCCAACACCCCTCTGAGTAATCTGATCACCAATCCATATAAGGAATACAGAACCGGTCGTAACCGTCAACATCGCAATAATGGTGTACTGGAGTCGCGGCATATTTATAGCATCCGGAATCGAATCGGCATATCGAGTAACCACATAAGACTGAATAAGACAGACAAGGATCGTACCGTAACGGGTATACCTGTTGATCTTCTTCCGTCCGCCCTCTTCTTCGGAGATACGTTTTAAAGAAGGGAATACCAACACCAAGAGCTGCATGATAATCTGAGCCGTGATGTAGGGCATGATACCAAGCATAAAAATGGAAAAGTTTTTGAAAGCGCCACCTGCAAAGAAGTTGATATACTCGGTAATACCTATCCCACCACTCCCCTGCTGGGACATAAAATAAAGCTTTAAAGCGTTTAGATTTATCCCGGGAATCGGTATCGTAGCTCCGAGACGAAAGACCACAAGCATGCCGATTGTAAACAAGATCCGCTGCCTGAGGTCCTTCACCCGAAAAACATCAATTAAGGCGTTATTTGCCATCGCTACCTTCTTCTATTCCTGTCACCTTCCCACCGGCTTTTTCAATTTTGGCCTTCGCTCCGGCAGAAACCATATCAACCTGAATCATCAATTTTTTGTCGATCTCACCGTTTCCCAAGACCTTTACCTTGGTTACACCCTGCTTCAGCACCTTTTTTTCCTTAAGGCTTTCGAGTGTAACGGTATCGCCGTCATCAAAGCGGCCTACAAAATCGCAGATATTGATCGTTTCATACTCTTCGCGAAAATCCGCATTGGAAAAACCGCGCCGGGCAATCCGGCGATACAAGGGCATCTGTCCGCCTTCGAAACCAAGGCGAACACCACCACCTGACCGGGCATTTTGTCCATTCCGTCCGCGTCCAGAGTAACCGCCGCGGCCACTACCGCTTCCGCGCCCTACTATCTGCTTACGTTTTCTTGCTCCGTCTGGAACCCTGAGATTCTGCATGGCTTTTACAACTCCTCGACCTTCACTAAATGAGAGACCGCATCAATCATCCCCTTAATGGAGGGATTAAGCACATGTTCGGCGCTGCTACCGATCTTTCCCAGACCAAGCGCCTTCACAGTCCGCCGCTGCTGCGGTTTTCTTCCAATCAGGCTCCTTTTCAGGGTTACCCGCACCTTTTGCTCACTCTTTTTCGCCATACCATCAACCCCACATCTCGTTGAGTGATTTCCCTCGAGTCTTGGCAATGCTCTTGGCGTCCATAATCTCATCAAACCCGGCAAAGACAGCCTTCACGATGTTCATGGTATTCTTCGACCCAAGAGATTTGCTGAGAATATCATGAATGCCACAGGCATCCATCACCGCACGAACCGGGCCGCCGGCGATAACACCGGTACCGGGAGCCGCCGGTTTTAAAAGGACGCTGGCGCTCTTGTACTGCCCAACCACCTCGTGGGGAAGCGTAGTCCGCTTCATGGGAACAGTAACCATATTCTTTTTGGCCTTTTCCATTCCTTTTCGAATAGCCTCGGCCACGTCATTAGCCTTTCCAAAACCGTATCCGACTCGTCCCTTCTGATCACCGACAACAGTAAGGGCCGAAAACGAGAATCGTCGACCACCCTTGACCACCTTTGCAACGCGGTTAAGTTTGATCAGCTTTTCTACATATTCATTATCTCTGTCTCGTTCCACCGTTTCCCCCTATAACTGTATCCCGGCTTTGCGGGCACCGTCGGCAATACTTTTCACCACTCCGTGGTACAGGTAACCATTCCTGTCGAAGACAACCTTCTCAATTTTCTTTTTCTTCAAACGCTCACCAATTTCCTGTCCGATCTTGGCACCATTTTCAACCGTAGGTTTCAGCCCCTTAAAGGCAGATTCCATGGTGCTAACGGAAGCAATAGTATTCCCTGCCAAGTCATCAATTACCTGGACATAGAGATGCCTGTTGCTACGATAGACCGACATTCTGGGAAGTACGGCAGTTCCATTAATTCTCTTCCGGATGTGCCGCTTCCGCTTGAGCCATTTTCGGCGTTTGTCCGATACATTCTTAAGACTTATCATCCTGCTACTCCCGCACCTACTTCACACCAGACTTACCGATCTTACGTCGGATATGTTCTTCCTCATACTTGACACCCTTTCCCTTATAGGGTTCAGGAGGTCTGATAGAGCGAATCTCAGCACAAGCTTGACCTACTCTCTCTTTGCTTATTCCACTGACGGTAATCTTATTCTGAGCATCGACAGCCACAGAAAGCCCCTCTTCCAGCTCATACTCAATCTGAGTGGAGTATCCAAGGTTGAGGAGTAGTGTATTACCCTTCACTTCGGCCCGATAACCGACCCCGTTGATCACGAGAGAGCGCTCAAAGCCTTTCGTTACGCCAATTACCATATTCTGAATCAACTGGCGATACAGACCATGGAAGGAACGCGCCATCTTGGAATCATCCTTCCGATCAACGGTCAAGAGATTTCCTTCGACAGCAACGGTAATCACAGGCTGAACGTCCTGCTTCAGTTCTCCCTTGGGTCCCTTAACCGTCACAAAGCCGTCGGTGATAGTAACACTAACCCCCTGCGGTATCTCGACGGGAAGCTTACCTATTCTAGACATACGACAGTCCCCCTCTTACCACACGGAGCAGATGAGCTCTCCGCCCACCTTCTGTTCCGCGGCCTTCTTTCCGGTGATAACACCGACAGAAGTCGATACAATCATGATGCCGTGCCCGTTAAAGATTCTGGGCATATCACGATATCCGGAATATACCCGTCGTCCCGGTTTGGATATCTTTTCGATTCCATGTATGACCGGTTTATCCTCTTCGGTATATTTCAGGAACACCCTGATATTATTCACACCATCAACATTGGTCTTTTTAAAGTTCTTGATATACCCCTCATTCTTGAGGATCTTTACCACTTCAAGCTTTTGCTTTGATGTGGGAATATCCACCTTTTCATGCCCAGCTTTGCTGGCATTTCGAATTTTGGTCAGCATATCAGCTACTGGATCCGATATAGCCATTATCCTCTCCTACCAGCTCGATTTCGTAACACCGGGGATTTTTCCCTCGCTCGCCAGTTTCCGAAAGCACACTCTGCACATCTGAAACTTCCGCATGTATCCACGAGGACGCCCACAAATCCGGCAACGATTGACCTTTCGGGTCATATACTTCGGTTTGCGCCGCGCCTTGATAATCATTGACTTCTTGGCCATTATCTCGCTCCCCTATTTCTTCCTGAAGGGCATGCCAAGTTTCTTTAACAACTCTCTGGCTTCCCCATCGGTATTCGCCGTCGTAACGATGGCTACATTCAATCCACTCACCTGCTCGATCTTGTCGTAGTCGATCTCGGGGAAAATAATCTGCTCCTGGATACCCAAGGAGTAGTTCCCGTGTCCGTCGAAGGCATTGGGATTGACACCACGAAAGTCCTTAACACGAGGGAGAGCCACATTCATGAGTCTATCGAGAAACTCCCACATCATAGCGCCGCGAAGTGTTACTTTCGCACCGATCTCATTTCCCTGCCGCAGCTTAAAATTCGAAATAGACTTTCGAGCCTTTGTCTTTACGGCATGCTGCCCGGTTATCTGTTCGAGTTCTTTTACGGCAGATTCGAGAAGCTTTTTATTATTCAAAGCCTCTCCGACCCCCATACTTACCGAAACCTTGGTAATTCCGGGAATCTGTTGCCGAGATGTATAAGCGAACTCTTCCATCAGTTCGTTGGCAATCTTTTCGCCGTACAGCTTTTTCAATCTAGGTACGTACTGTTCCATCAGACCGCATCCCCACTTTTCTTCGCGTAGCGGATCTTTTTTCCGCCCTCAAACCGATAGCCAAGCCGGGTTGTCTGCCCTCCCTTGCCCACAAAGGCAAGATTGGAAAGTTCAATGGGGGCTTCAACTTCAATGATGCCGCCCTTATCCTGCTGGCTCTTCGGACGAACCGCTTTTTTCACCATGTTGAGCCCCTGTACGATGGCCCGGTTTTTTGCGTGATCGATACGGAGGATCTTACCGGTTTTTCCCTTTTCCTTTCCGGTCAAAACCTTTACCGTATCGTCCCGTTTCAGCTTTGTTCTCATAACACTCATCACCAACCTCCTAAAGGACCTCAGGGGCGAGAGAGACAATCTTCATGAATCCATATTCACGAAGCTCACGGGCCACCGGCCCAAAAATACGCTTGCCCCTAGGATTAAGGTTAGCATCGATAATGACACATGCGTTATCGTCAAACCTGATATAGGTTCCGTCCGGTCGACGGTACTCCTTCTTGGTTCTAACAATGACCGCTTTCTGCACATCGCCTTTCTTAATATTTCCATTCGGCAGGGCATCTTTCACCGCTACCACAATAATGTCGCCAACGCCGGCGGTCTTCCTCTTGGAGCCGCCGAGGACCTTGATACATTGTACGCGTTTAGCCCCGCTGTTGTCGGCGACGGTCAGGTTTGTCTGCATCTGAATCATAACTGCACATCCTCCCTCACGTCTTACTTTGCGCGTTCAACAATCTCGGTCAGCCGCCAGCACTTATCTTTGCTGATGGGGCGACACTCTACAACACGTACCAAATCACCAACTCCGGCCTCATTGCGCTCATCGTGAGCTTTCAGCTTCTTGGTCTTGTTCACGTACTTCTTGTAGAGCCTGTGCAGGGTACGCTCTTTTACCGCAACGACGATGGTTTTATCCATCTTATCGCTGACAACCATTCCGGTATAACTCTTTTTATGGCTATTCATATCCGCAGGCCTCTCTTTCACCACTAAGATTCCTTCCGAATTCCGAGAGCGTACTCATGGACAATCCCATTCAGACTGGCAAGCTTCCGCCGTACCGTCCGGATTTCAAGGCGATTTTCCATGTGACCGATGACCTTATTCACCCGCAAATCGAGGTACTTCCTCCGCAGCTCTTCCCGCTTCTCTAGCAACTCTTGATAGGTAAGGTCCTTGAATGAATCTTTCATACGCTACTCCAGATCCCGTCTAACAATAAATTTGGTTTTGATCGGGAGTTTACTACCAGCTAAGGCCATAGCGGACCGTGCCAGCTCTTCGCTGACGCCAGCCATCTCAAACATGACAGCTCCCTTCTTCACCACTGCAACCCAACCTTCGGGGTTACCTTTTCCTTTACCCTGCCTGGTTTCCGCAGGCTTCTTGGTATAGGGCATATCCGGAAAGATCCGGATCCACACTTTACCGCCACGCTTAACGTGTCTGGTCATCGCGATACGAGCCGCCTCAATCTGCCGGTTGGTAATCCATTTAGGCTCGAGAGCGACCAGACCGAAATCGCCGAAGGCAACATGGGTACCGCGACGGGCCACGCCGTCGGTCTTACCACGCTGCCGTTTCCTATATTTGGTTCTCTTCGGACTCAGCATAGCTCGCTATCTCCTCGCACCGGTCTTCTCACGCTTTTTACGCACAAGCAGCCCGGCATCTTCTTTCTGATCTTTCTGGTACACCTCGCCGTTAAAGGTCCACACCTTTACACCAATGGCACCAAAGGTTGTCCTGGCTTCGGCAAAGCCGTAATCGATATCGGCACGCAACGTATGAAGAGGAACCCGCCCCTCATGATGCCAGGCGACACGACTCATCTCAGCACCGCCAAGCCGTCCGGAGATCCGGACCTTAACACCTTGAACACCGGACTGCATGGCCTTACTTACCGCCATCTTCAGCGTTCTTCTAAAAGCTCCCCGCATTTTCAACTGCCTGGCGATATTTTCAGCAATGATCTGAGCATCCGCCTCGGGTCGCTTTACTTCCTTTATCTTAATCTGAATCTTCTTCTTGGCAATTTTCTGAAGCCGAGCACCGATCTTCTCGATATTGCTACCCTTCGCACCGATAATAATACCGGGACGACTGGTTTTCACAACGATGGTGATCCTCTGGGGATGACGAATAATCTCAATATCGGAAATATCGGCCCCCTGCGTTTCAGGACAGCTTTCCAGTTCCTTTCTCAGCGCAAGGTCTTCATGAAGTGTATCCGCATATTCCCGGGGATCGACGTACCACTTTGACTTCCAGGTCTTGTTGATGCCAAGACGCATTCCTATCGGATTAACTTTCTGACCCATCTACTCCCCCATGTTCGCGATTTCGTCGACAACGACCGAAATATGGCTGAGTCGTTTCAGCAAAATATCCCGACGCCCCCGGCTCCTCGGCCATACCCGCTTATAACGGGGGCCCTCATTCACCTGAAGCTCTTTCACATACAGCATCTCTTCGTCAAGCTTCTTGTTCTGCGAAAGCGCGTTAGCTGCTGCAGACATAATCACTTTGCGGAGGTATGTCGCACCCTTATTGGGCATGCTTTCAAGAATGGCGACGGCCTGAACGTAAGGCTTACGCCGTACATTGTCGGCAATCGGCCGAAGCTTCTTCGGAGAAATCATCAGATGCTTGGCATGTGCCTGATATCCTTTCTTCCCTTCCATCACTTCACCTATCTCTTACTCGCCTTTTTGTCGGAACCTGCATGACCCCGAAAAAAACGCGTCGGCGCAAATTCGCCAAGCTTGTGACCCACCAAATTCTCGGTCACATAAACGGGGACCCATGTCTTCCCGTTGTAAACCGAAATGGTGAAACCAACCATCTCCGGAATAATCGTCGAACAGCGGGAGTAGGTCTTGATCATCTTCTTATCCCCGGCCTTACCGGCTTCGACGATCCGTTTATACAGCTTCTTCTCAATGAAGGGTCCCTTTTTAATCGATCTGGACACGTATCAACTCCTACTTCCGTCTTTTGACGATAAACTTGCTCGAAGACTTGCTCTTCTTCCTGGTCTTATAGCCCTTGGTAGGAACACCCCAGGGAGAAACAGGATGACGTCCGCCGGATGTTTTTCCTTCACCACCGCCATGCGGGTGATCAACAGGGTTCATAACAACACCCCGAACCTTCGGCCGATGCCCCATCCATCGTGAACGTCCAGCCTTTCCGACGGAAACATTCATGTGGTCTTCATTTCCAACTATCCCGATGGTGGCAAAACATTTGCCGAACACCATCCTCATTTCACCGGAGGGAAGTTTTACGGTAACGTAATCGCCCTCTTTAGCAAGGACAGATGCGCTGACTCCGGCGGCACGAACCATCTGCCCGCCGCGCCCCTTCTGCAGCTCGATGTTGTGAACAGGCATACCAAGGGGAATATTCTCAAGAGGAAGAGCATTTCCGATCTGGAGAGGAGACTTAGCCCCACTCTGTACGGAATCACCAACCTGCAACCCCTTAGGCGCAAGAATGTACCGTTTTTCTCCATCGGCATAGTAGACAAGGGCAATATTCGCAGAACGATTGGGATCGTATTCGATCGCCTTCACTGTCCCGGGAACATCAAACTTATCCCTGCGAAAATCTATGGTTCTGTAAAGCCTTTTATGGCGACCGCCACGACGCCGAACGCTTATGCGTCCGCCGGCACCACGCCCAGCCTTAAAAGGTATACCCTTTGTAAGTTTTTTCTCACCGGGTCCGTCGGAAAGCCCCTCAAAAGAAAGACTTGTCGTATAACGGAGACTCGGTGTTCTTGGTTTATACGTCTTAAGTGCCACGTTCTCCCCCTCTCCTTAGACGCCTTCGATCTGTTCGATCTTGTCGCCGGCAGCGAGGGTGACGATGGCCTTTTTCCAGCCGGTCGTCGAGCCCTTTCTCATACCCGCTTTTGTACGGGTCGTCTTCGGCTTTGCCTTTACGCTCACCATATTACACTTAACGGGGCGTACCTTGAACAGTTCCTCAACGGCGTACATTACCTGTACCTTATTTGCTTTCGGGTCGACACGAAAAATGTACTTCTTCTTATCGTCTTCCCGCATACTGTTCGATTTTTCCGTCAATACCGGCTCTATAATGATCTGATCCGCTCTCACCTGCTCCCCCTTACGCCTTATCGCCATAGAAGTCGTTCAGGCTGCCGGCGGCAGTCTCAAGAAGCACAATATTCTTCCCGTAAAAAAGCTCACGGACACTCATCCGATTGTAACTGAGCATTTTTACCCACGGAATATTCTTTCCGGCCCGCCTAATCATGGCGTCGTCATCTTTCAACACAACAACGGTTCGTGTTTCAGGAACCAATGTCTTAAGAATTCCGACCAGATCTTTCGTCTTACCGCTTTCGACGGTAAAATCCTCTACCACTTTGATGGCATTTTCTTTCGTCTTCAGTGATAAAACGGATTTCATTGCCAACCGCTTCATCTTTTTCGGCAACCGAAAACCATAATCTCTCGGCTTCGGTCCGAAAATCGTACCACCGCCAACCCATACGGGAGACTTTTTATCCCCACTTCTGGCATGTCCGGTTCCCTTCTGTCGCCAGGGCTTGGAATTGCTCCCTTTCACTTCGGCCCGTGTCTTCGTACAAGCCGTTCCGACCCGACGGTTTGCAAGTTCGCTGTTCACCGCATAGTAAATGGCGCCCTCGCTCACTTCGCGTCCGAAGACCGAATCATTAAGTGCAATGGTACGAACTTCCTCGCCTTTTATTGAAAAGACCTTAGCATCCATAGTTCGCCTCTATTTCTTCTTCGCTTTTTGTACGATAACCATACTCTGGCGCGGACCAGGAATAGCTCCCTTCACCATAAGAACCTGCTTTTCTTCATCCACTTTGATAACACGCAGATTCTGAACCGTCGTCCTTGCAGCACCCATGCGGCCGGGCATCTTTGCCCCTTTCAAAACCTTCGAAGGAGTAGCAGCCATCCCGGTACCGCCAAGTCCTCTATGAAACTTGGAACCGTGGGTCGCCCTACCTCCTTTGAAACCATGCCGCTTCATGGCACCCTGGTAACCTTTACCCTTGGAGGTGCCTACAACATCCACAAAAGATATCTCTTTGAAAATTCCGACTCCGAGGGTCTCCCCTACCGAGCTCTCAGCCTCAAAGTCCCGCATCTCAACGAGGTACCTTTTGGGATGAACATTCTCGGGGAACTGACCGCCGTACGGTTTCGTAACATGTTTACTCTTCAAATCTTCAGCACCGATAACCGAGGCGGTGTATCCGTTCTTCTCTTCGTCCCGCTTATCGATAACAACGTTATCTTCTATCTTGATGACGGTAACGGGAGTCAAAACCCCACGTTCGTCAAATATTTGCGTCATTCCGACTTTCTTGCCGATCAGCCCTAACATGTCATACCTCGACTGTAGATTTCTTCGTACCCTTACTGCTTAATCTCTACATCAACACCAGCAGGAAGCTCAAGCTTCATTAGGGCATCCATCACTTTCGATGTAGGATCAAGAATATCTATAAGTCGCTTGTGGGTCCTCATTTCGAACTGTTCCCGCGACTTCTTGTTCACATGCGGCGACCTCAAAACAGTAAACTTGTTAATTCTGGTCGGCAGCGGTACGGGCCCGGCAACCTTGGCACCAGCCTTGGCAACGGTTTGTACAATCGCCCGTGAGCTCTGATCAATCAGCTCAACATCAAAACCTCTCAGCCGCACGCGGATTCTGTCCTTGGCCATTCTTCCTCCCGAAAAACCGGCCCCGCGAACTCCTTCCGGCATCGCGGGGCCCGAAAATCCGTTATTCGATAATCTCGGTCACCTGGCCACTTGCAACAGTTCTACCACCCTCGCGGATAGCGAAGCGAAGACCTTTTTCCATGGCAATCGGGTGAATAAGTTCAATCTCAAGCTCGGTGTTATCTCCGGGCATAACCATCTGCTTATCGGCAGGCAGGTTTACCGTTCCGGTAATGTCAGTGGTCCGGAAGTAAAACTGAGGCCGATAACCGCTAAAAAAGGGCGAGTGACGACCACCCTCTTCTTTGCCTAGTACGTACAAAGCACCCTTAAACTTCTTATGAGGAGTAATTGTTCCCGGTTTTGCAAGAACCTGACCGCGAACAACATCCTTTTTATCCACACCACGAAGAAGAGCACCGATATTATCACCGGCCTGTCCTTCATCGAGAAGTTTGTTGAACATCTCAACACCGGTACAGGTGGTCTTCTTGGTGTCTTTGATCCCGACAATCTCGATTTCATCACCAACATGGATAACACCGCGCTCCACACGACCGGTAACAACGGTTCCACGTCCCTGAATCGAAAAGATATCTTCGATGGGCATCAGGAAGTCGAGATCGACAGCCCGCTCGGGAAGCGGAAAGTAGCTATCCATAGCATCGAGAAGATCGGCAATGCACTTGGTCTTCTCGGGATCATCGATATGAGTCATCGCTTCAAAAGCGGAACCCTTGATGATCGGAGTTTCATCACCGAGAAATTCATACTCCTTAAGGAGATCACGCATCTCCTCTTCAACCAGCTCAATCAGATCGGGATCATCAACCTGGTCACATTTGTTGATAAAAACAATCAATGCAGGCACACCAACCTGACGAGCAAGAAGGATATGCTCTTTGGTCTGAGCCATTGCTCCGTCGGTGGCCGCAACAACGATGACAGCACCGTCCATCTGAGCAGCACCGGTAATCATATTCTTGATATAGTCGGCGTGTCCCGGGCAATCCACGTGAGCATAGTGACGATTCTCAGTCTGGTATTCGATGTGACGGGTATTGATGGTGATACCACGCTGCTTCTCTTCGGGAGCATTGTCGATATCTTCATAGCTCATAACCTTGTCACCGGTCTGCTTGGCGCAGTACATTGAGATAGCCGCAGTCAAAGTTGTCTTTCCATGGTCGACGTGACCAATGGTACCAACGTTAATATGTGGCTTTGTTCTCTCAAATTTTGCCTTAGCCATCCGTTCCTCCTTGTGTTTCTCCACACACAAATAAAATTAAATTATATAGCTCCTAATTAAATGGAAGCCACACATGAGACCGATCGTTCGGAAAATCCGAATGTAAAAAATGATGAGTTCATTTAAGGAAGGATTCCAGAGGTCAAAACGGTCGATCCAGCCGTCTGACGTGGCTGCTTGATTCGCTACAGCGTCTGGAACCACCTTATCATCCCTCGGCGGACGATCGGTTTGGCTCACACAAGCCTTCATTATGCGAGAGCGGAAAACTCTCTATGTGTTGGCGATTTTATAATCAAACGCCTTTTTAGTCAACAGCCCTATTCCCTCAAAAAAGAAGAATAGGGCTGTATTTACTACCAGCGGTAGTGAGAAAAGGCCTTGTTGGCCTCTGCCATCCGGTGAGTATCCTCTTTTTTCTTAAAAGCGGTACCGGTGGAATTAAAAGCATCAAGCATTTCGGCCGACAACTTCTCGCTCATGGAGCGACCGCTTCTGGAACGGGCCGCCTGAATGATCCATCGCATGGCCAAAGCATCCCGACGCTTTTCCCGAATTTCGACAGGAACCTGATAGGTTGAACCACCGACTCTCCGGCTCTTAACCTCAACCACAGGCCTGACGTTCTCCAAAGCCTTCTGAAAAACAACCATCGCCTCTTCGCCGGCCTTCTCGGCCATGATGGCGAAAGCATCATACATAATCCCGGTGGCGGTAGATTTCTTTCCATCTTCCATCATCCGGGAAATAAATTTACTAACGGTTTTACTGCCGTATCTGCTGTCGGGCAGGATATCACGCTCTTTTGCAACTCTTCGTCTGGACACCTCTCCCCTCCTTACGCCTTCGGCCGCTTAGCACCATATTTGGAACGGCCCTGACGACGGTCATCAACACCAAGGGTATCTTTTGCCCCTCGCACGATGTGATACCGCACACCGGGAAGATCCTTTACACGACCGCCTCGGATGAGAACAACCGAATGTTCCTGAAGATTATGACCAATTCCCGGAATATAAGCGGTAACTTCGATCCCGTTGGTGAGCCGCACACGCGCAACCTTCCGAAGAGCGGAATTCGGCTTCTTCGGCGTGACTGTCATAACTCTGGTACAGACACCCCTCTTCTGCGGGCACGCTTCGAGGGCCGGTGCCTTTCCCTTCTTTCGAATTTCCTTCCGTCCATTCCGGACGAGTTGGTTAATCGTCGGCATTTACTGGATACACTCCCTTAACGTATCGTTTTATCCGCAAAGCGGCCAAGCCCAGCATGGAGGCGACACCTATTCATCATCGGTATCGTTCTGATCAATCGCTTCGGGCTCGTTCACCTCACCCTCATCATCGACATCGTCCTGACCAGCCTCGCGCTCGGCCTCTTTTTGCAATCTTCTCTGTTCAAGAATCTGTTGAACCGAAGCATCCAGATCCTCACTGTTTTCGTCAAACAATTTGACATTCCGGTAATGTTTCATGCCGGTTCCGGCGGGAATAAGATGTCCGATAATGACATTCTCTTTCAAACCCCGCAGGTTGTCAGTACTACCAGCTATGGCGGCATTTGTCAAGACCTTCGTGGTCTCCTGAAAACTCGCCGCCGAAATAAAGGAGTCGATATTAAGAGACGCCCTGGTAATACCAAGCAGCAAGGGCCTGGCAACGGCAGGCTGACCGCCCTCACGCATAACCTTGCGATTTTCCTCGTGAAACTTATACTTATCAACCTGCTGACCGTAGATAAAATTGGTATCCCCGACCCGGACGATCTCAACCTTACGCATCATCTGGCGAATAATCACACCGATATGCTTATCGTTGATGTTTACCCCCTGGAGCCGGTACACCTCCTGAACCTCGTTGACAAGAAAGGTCTGCAAAGCATTCTCACCCAGAATATCAAGCACGTCATGGGGATCGGTGGCACCGTCGCACAACGCCTCCCCGGCTTGAACAAGGTCTCCGTCCCGAACAAGCATGTGCTTGCCCATAGGGACAAGGTGCTTGAAGGAACGCTGATAATCATCCTCTACCTCGATAACGCGCTTACCTTTTACAACATTCTTAAAGATGACCTTACCGGTAATCTGGGCAAGCACCGCGGCATTCTTGGGACGCCGCGCCTCAAAAAGCTCACCGACCCGGGGAAGACCTCCGGTGATATCGGTGGTCTTCACACTCTCCTTCAGCAACTTGGCAAGAGCACGCCCCTGCCGGACCGTTTCACCATCTTCGACATTGAGATAGGAATTACCCGGCAGATAATAGGTCGCAAGGTCCTTCCCCTCTCCATCTTCGATGACGATACGAGGCTGAAGCGATTCCAGGGAGAATTCGGTAATCTTCTTTTCAATGTTACCGGTATCTTCGTTTATCTCTTCCTTCAGGGTCGTTCCCTGAACGATATCTTCAAAGCGGACCTTACCGTCGACCTCGGCAATGATCGGTTCGGAAAAGGGGTCAAAGGTTGCAATCGACTCATTGGCAGGAACGATATGGCCTTCTCCCACAAGAAGTTCCGCACCATTACGGATATCAAGCTTCTGATCCTGAGCAATAAGGATGACACGCTTTCCATCTTCCGGGACATAGGCAAAAGCAACCTCTTTCGCAAGAAGCTCTTTGCCTTCCTGCTTTGCCAGCACCTCGCCTCCGGAAAGTTTCTGCCCATTTGCGACAACAATCTCCGCACCAGCTTTCAGATCGAGGACCCTGATCACCTTTGCAACGACAAGGAATCCCTTTCTGGTAAAGAGAACATCCCCGCTATCAAGGGTAACGGTATTTCCGTGAATCTCTTTCACCAAAACAGGATAACTCAGGGCCGTCCTGTTTTCCTCGCTCATCTTGGTGGCGGCACCTCCGATATGGAAGGTACGCATGGTAAGCTGAGTACCGGGCTGACCGATCGATTGTGCTGCGATGATCCCCACCGCTTCACCGATATCGACGGTATGACCGGTTGCAAGGTTTCGTCCGTAACATTTGCGACAAACACCATGTTCCGCCTCACAGGTAAGCACCGTACGGATACGAACCTTTTCAACCCCGATCTCTTCTATCTTCTTTGCAATTTCACTGGTTATCTCTTCGTTTACGTCGATGATAATCTCGCCGGTAATGGGATGCTTTACCCGTTCAAGAGTAAAACGCCCCTCGATTCGGTCGGCAAGGGATTCAACAATCTCCTCACCATCCTTTAGGGCACTAATCTCGATACCGTTGATGGTTCCGCAATCATCCTCGTTGGTTACCACATCCTGAGCAATATCCACAAGGCGCCGGGTAAGATAACCTGCGTCAGCCGTCTTTAGTGCGGTATCGGCAAGCCCCTTTCGGGCACCATTGGTGGAGATAAAGAACTCAATAATGGAGAGTCCCTCTTTAAAGTTGGAGCGGATCGGCAACTCGATAATGTCGCCGGAAGGCTTTGCCATCAAACCACGCATTCCCGCAAGCTGACGGATCTGGGCGCGGCTTCCTCGGGCACCGGAGTCGGCCATCATATGAACCGGGTTAAAACCACCTCGATCCTGCTTCAAATCCTTCATCAGCTCGTTGGTAAGATCCTCGTTGGTTTTACTCCACACCTCGATAGTTCGGTTATAGCGCTCTTCCTGGGTGATGTGTCCCTGGAGGTACTGATTCTGGATCTCAAGAACCTTCTGGTTTGCCGCTTCGATCATCCCCTTCTTTTTCTCCGGGATGATGATATCACCGATACCGATGGTAGCCCCAAAAACAGTGGCATACCGAAAGCCGACATCCTTGATCGAATCGAGCATCTTTACGGCAACCGCAGCACCGTGCGCCATAAAGGTATCTGCGACAAGGGAACGTAATTCCTTATCGCCAAGCTGTTTATTAACGAAACCAACCTCTTCCGGCATCGCCTCGCTGAAGATGGCACGACCGGCACAGGTTTCAACCACTTTGTCACCGACCTTGAGCTTAATCTTGGCATTGTAGCCCACGGAACGGACCTCAACCGCCATCATCAACTCATCGAAGGTAAGGAAAAACTTTCCTTCCCCCCTATCCCCGGGCTTCATTCTCGTCATGTAGTGAATACCGAGAACCATATCCTGAGACGGGAAAACAATAGGACTTCCGTTTGCAGGGTTCAGCAAGTTATTGCTGCTAAGCATCAGGGTCCAGCATTCGATCTGGGCCGCCTGGGTCAGGGGAACGTGAATGGCCATCTGATCGCCGTCGAAGTCGGCGTTGTAGGCATGACAGACCAGGGGATGCAGCTTCAGGGCCTTTCCTTCCACAAGCACCGGTTCAAAGGCCTGAATACCAAGCCGGTGTAGGGTCGGCGCGCGGTTTAGAAGAACGGGATGCTCCTTTACCACCTCATCGAGAACGGCAAAGACCTCCTGAGACTCCTGTTCCACAAGGGTTTTCGCCTTTTTGATATTGTAAACAACATCCCGCTCAACCAGCTTCTTCATGATAAAGGGCTTGAAGAGCTCCAGCGCCATCTTGGTGGGAAGCCCGCACTGATGCAGACGCAGATCCGGTCCGACGACGATAACAGAACGGCCGGAATAGTCTACACGTTTACCGAGCAGATTCTGCCGGAAACGCCCCTGCTTTCCTTTCAGCATATCACTTAGGGATTTAAGGGGGCGATTACTTGCACCCTTGACCACCCGTTTCTTCTTCGAGTTATCAAAGAGGGCGTCAACCGCCTCCTGCAGCATCCGCTTTTCGTTTCGAATGATGATATCGGGGGCGTTAAGCGACATGAGCCGCTTAAGACGATTATTTCGATTGATAACCCTGCGGTAGAGGTCGTTCAGATCGCTGGTGGCAAACCGTCCGCCATCCAACTGTACCATGGGCCGCAATTCCGGCGGAATGACAGGAATAACATCGAGGATCATCCACTCGGGCTTGTTGGAAGAATCCCGAAAATTTTCAACAATTTCGATACGCTTTAAAAGGCGCTTATCCGCTTTTGCCCCTTTCTCGATCATCTTCATACGAAGCTCGGCCGAAAGGGCATCAAGATCGAGCCCTTCAAGAAGGGTCCGAATCGCCTCGGCACCGATTCCGGCGGTAAAACTCATTCCGAATCGCTCACGGGCCTCGTTAAATTCTTCTTCGGTGAGAAGATCCATCTTCTTCAGGTCCGTATCACCGGGTTCGATCACGATATACTTTTCATAGTAGAGCACCGAACGAAGAGCAGCAATGGAGAGATCCAGCAGGAGCCCCATGCGGGAAGGAACGGAGCGATAATACCAGATATGACTCACAGGAGAGGCAAGTTCGATATGCCCCATCCGCTCACGCCTGACCTTGAAGTGGGTAACCTCAACACCGCAACGGTCGCAGATAACACCCTTATACCGAATCGATTTAAACTTACCGCAGTAACACTCCCACTCCTTCGTCGTCCCGAAAATTCGCTCGCAGAAGAGACCATCCTTCTCCGGACGAAGGGTCCGGTAGTTAATCGTCTCCGGCTTTTTCACCTCGCCGTAGGACCAGGCTCGTATCTGCTCCGGCGAGGCAAGCTGTATCATGATACTGTCAAAGTCTTGAATTTCTTTCATCCAAACCGCTCCTCTTAGAACTGGGTTCCCTGTCGGTTGATCAGTTCTTCATCCCGCTCGGTCAGCGGAATCCTCTTTCCCTTACTGTCGTAGATCGACATATCCAGGGCCAGTCCACGCAGCTCCTGTACAAGAACATTGAAAGATTCCGGCACACCGGCGGCGGTCGAAGGTTCACCCTTTACAATGCTCTCATATATCTTTGCTCGTCCATTCATATCGTCTGACTTGATGGTAAGCAGCTCCTGCAGGGTATTGGCGGCACCATATGCCTCAAGGGCCCAGACCTCCATTTCACCAAGCCGCTGCCCACCGAATTGGGCCTTTCCACCAAGAGGCTGCTGGGTAACCAGCGAGTACGGTCCGGTGGAACGTGCATGCATCTTGTCATCCACAAGGTGGTGCAGCTTGAGCATATACATCACCCCTACAAAAACGGAATTCTCAAACGGAATACCGGTCTGTCCGTCGCGAAGAACGGTTTTTCCCCCGATAGGAAGGCCAGCTTCTTTCATTTTCTGTTCGATCTGATCGGTGCTTGCAGACTGAAAGACCGGAGTGGAAAACCACTTATCCAGGGCAAGAGCAGCCCAGCCAAGTTCGGTCTCCAGGATCTGGCCGAGGTTCATTCGGCTTGGAACACCCAACGGATTAAGGCAAAGATCCAGAGGAGTACCGTCGGCCATGTAGGGCATATCCTCTTCCGGAAGCACCCTTGCAACGACACCCTTGTTTCCGTGACGACCGGCCATCTTATCACCCTGCCGCAACTTTCGTTTGGTGGCGATCAACACCTTAACCACTTCTTCCACCCCGGGAGGAAGATCGTCCCCCTCTGAACGGCGCAGACGCTGGACATCGATAACCGTACCTTCGACTCCATGAGGAACCTTTAGGCTGGTATCCCGGACCTCTTTCGCCTTTTCACCGAATATCGAGTTGAGCAGCTTAAACTCAGGGGTTGTTTCGGTCTCCGACTTCGGCGTTACCTTTCCGACCAGGATATAGCCGGACTTCACCTTGGCACCAATCCTGATAATCCCCTCTTCATCCAGCTGTTCCAGAGACTTTTCGTTGGTATTGGGGATATCCCGAGTCAGCTTTTCGGGACCCAATTTCGTTTCCCGAACATCGACGGTAAATTCCTTGATATGAATAGAGGTATAACTGTCCTCTTTTACCACTTTCTCGCTGATCAGGATGGCGTCTTCATAGTTATAACCGTTCCATGGAACAAAACCGACTATCATATTTTGGCCCAGAGCAAGCTCCCCCGCCCTGGTGGCAGGCCCGTCTGCAAGAACCTGACCCTTATCGATTTTCTGGCCAAGCGAAACAACAGGCTTCTGATTAAAACAGGTATCCTGGTTCGTCCGCTGAAACTTCTGCACGTGATACACATCCCGGTCATGGTCGTTCTTAGGACTATCAGGCTTGATCACCACCTCAAGACTGGTAACATGCTCCACAACACCGGAACGTTTCGCCTTAAGCAAGACACCGGAGTCGTAGGCAGTCTTCGCCTCCATACCAGTCCCGACCCTCGGAGGCTCGGGAAAGACCAGAGGAACAGCCTGGCGCTGCATATTCGATCCCATGAGGGCCCGGTTGGCGTCATCATGCTCAAGGAACGGGATAAGGCTGGTCGCCACCGAAATAACCTGCTTCGGCGAAACATCCATATACTGAATATCCGAAGAGGGCTTTGTGGTATAATCACCGCCCTTACGTATGGAAATCATCTCATCAAGAAAGGTTCCGTTTTTATCGATCTTCGCATTGGCCTGGGCAATATTATACTTTTCTTCATCCATTGCGGAGAGGTATTCGATATCCCGGGTCGCATGACCATTCACAACCTTTCGATAAGGGGCCTCAAGAAAGCCGTATGAATTTACCTTGGTGTAGTTCGCCAAGGAAACAATCAGCCCGATATTCGGACCTTCAGGGGTCTCGATGGGACACATACGACCGTAATGGGTATAGTGAACATCACGAACCTCGAAACCCGCACGATCCCGGGAAAGGCCACCGGGTCCAAGGGCGTTGAGCCGCCGCTTATGGGTAAGCTCGGCAAGGGGGTTTACCTGGTCCATAAACTGAGAGAGCTGACTGGAACCGAAAAACTCTTTTATCGCCGCCACAACCGGCTTGATGGAAATAAGATCCTGAGGACGAACCGTGTCGGTCTCCTTCAGGCTCATCCGCTCCTTGGCGATTCGCTCCATCCTGGCAAAAGCGGTTTTCAGCTGATTTGCCAAAAGCTCACCAACCGAACGTATCCGGCGGTTTCCAAGGTGATCGATATCATCAACATAGGCTTCACCAATGTAGACCTTGATAAGGAAAAGCATGGTGTTGACAATGTCCATCTTGCTAAGCACATGGGAATCATCAGGATTCTCATAATCGAATTTCTTATTAAGTTTATAACGACCAACCCTGCCGAGGTCGTAACGACGGCTGGAGAAAAACATCGAATGAAGGTCTTTTTCCGCGGCTTCGAGAGTAATAGGTTCTCCCGGCATCAAAACAGAATAGACCGCAATAAGGGCATCCTCTTTCGTCGGTTCATCGACATTCGGATCATCCTTAACGATCTTAACCTCTTCACGCTCAAAACAGTTGAGAATAATTTGACTGTGAAGGGATTCGGGATGAGAGAAGTCGATAACCTCGATTTCACGAACCTCGGAATGGAGCAGTTCATCCACATCATGAGGGTGGAGCTTCTCTCCGGCACGATAGAGCTTACGAGTCTCACCATCCCGTTCGACAAAAACAGCCCTGGCGAGAACCTTATTCACCAGCTGCTCTTTCTTCTCCCGTTCCTCGGAAACATGCTCTAAGGTCTTCTTATAAAAGAGATCGATAATCTTCTCACGAGCATCAAAGCCGAGAGCCCTAAGAAACAGGCTTCCGAGAATCCGTTTTTTCCGGTCGATTTTGGCATATATCAGCTCTTTTTTCTGGTCTATCTCAAACTCGAGCCACGATCCCCTGTAGGGGATTATCCTGGAGGAGAAGATTCCCTTTTCGTGACTAAAAATAACACCGGGAGAACGGTGAATCTGACTAACAACAACACGTTCGGCACCATTAATAATAAAGGTACCCCGCTCGGTCATCAAAGGGATATCCCCGACATAGATATCCTTCTGACGAATCTCACCGGTTTCATGAAAGACAAGATTGATCTTCGCCTTGACAGGAACCGCGTAGGTGAGGCCTTTTCGCTTACATTCTTCCTGAGAAAATTTGATATTTTCCTCATCCAGGGTATACTGGGTATACTCAAGACTCATGTCCCCGTTGGGACTTTCGATAGGAAAAACAGTCTGAAAGACTTCTTCAAGTCCCTGTTCCGCAAGATCCTGACCGGCGAGGAGCTTGGAACGCTGCAGGAACCGGTCGTATGAAGTGAGCTGAATATCAACGAGGTCCGGCAGCTCCATCACTTCCTGGAACTCTTGGCCGATATATGTTCGTTCAATGGCTTTGCCTTGAGCAACCATTCTTCCCCCCTGGACAGTTGGATAGTATCCTATTCATTCAAAAGACACAAATCGCCACCGGAGAAACCTGTCTCTCCGGTGGCAAATGGGTAACAAAATCAATAATTCGAGACGACGTGATCGCCAAAGACTTATTTCACCTCAACAACGGCGCCAGCAGCCTCAAGCTTCTCCTTCATGGAAGCAGCATCCTCCTTGGAAACCCCTTCCTTAATCGCCTTATCACCGGCTTCAACGATATCCTTAGCCTCTTTCAGGCCAAGACCGGTAATTGCTCGAACTTCCTTAATGACGGGAATCTTCTTTCCGTCGGCAACACTCTTAAGTATAACGTCGAATTCGGTTTTCTCTTCCTCTTCGGCAACGGCGGCAGCAGGAGCGGCACCGGCAGCGGCGACAGCAACGGGTGCTGCAGCGGTAACGCCGAACTTTTCCTCCATCATAGTAATGAGCTCGCTCACCTCAAGAACACTCATGTTCGCAATTGCTTCGAGGATATCCTCTTTCTTCACATCAGCCATATTATCTTCTCCTTCAATCTTTTAAGCCCGACGATAGCATGGCTTCTTTCGAAGACTAACGTCGAACAATTAATATGGACTCGCCGTCAACGACGGCGAAAGGTTTCTATACTCAACCGGCCTGCTTCTTGTCGGCAACCGCCTGAAGCGTTCTGACCAATTTTGTAGGAACGGCGTTCAGAACATATACGACATTCTGCACCGGAGCCCTCATGGTCCCCATCAACATTGCAATCAGTTCATGCCGCGTCGGCAACTTACTGAAGGCCTCGACCTGTCCCGCATCAAAAACATTCCCATTAATGATACCGCCCTTCACTTCAAGAGGAAGTTCCTTAGCGATCTCAAAAAGGATCTTGGCCACAGGACCGGATTCGCCCTTTGCAAGGGCAACCGCGGTAGGGCCGGTCAGATGCTCATCAACGGCAGGCTGCTCCATATCACGAAGGGCAATCTTCGCAAAACGGTTTTTAACAACCTTAAAAAGAGCGTTTTCTTTTCGCAGCTTATCCCGAAGCTCGGTGATTTGAGCGACGGTAAGTCCCCGATAGTTGGTAAAGATATAATCCTGTACCCCTTCAAACTCACTCTTCAGAGAATCTACCGCTTCGACCTTGTAGTCCTGAATTTTTGTCTGGTATTCAGCCATCTTACACCCCCGCCTCGCGGAAATCGATCTTCACACCAGGTCCCATGGTAGAGGAAACGGTAACCGTCTTGACGAAATCACCCTTAACATCACTGGGACGCTTCTTCTCGACTTCATTCATAATGATGTTGATATTCTCGGCAACCTTGGCAGGCTCCATGGAAACCTTACCGACCGCAAGGTGAATAACTCCGGTTTTGTCGGAACGGAATTCCACACGCCCCTTTTTCAACTCGGCAAGAGCACCCTTAATGTCAAAGGTAACCGTCTGAGTTTTCGGGTTAGGCATCAAGCCCCGACGCCCGAGAATAGGTCCAAGCCGTCCGACATCCTTCATCATATCGGGAGTTGCAACGGCAACATCAAAATCAAGCCAGCCCCCCTTGATCTTTTCGACAAGGTCGGCATCGCCGACATAGGTGGCGCCTGCTTCTTCCGCTTCCTGGGCTTTGTCGCCTTTGGCAAAAACAAGTACCTTTTTCTCGGCCGTAAACTGGTGAGGAAGAACCACGGTATCACGCACCGACTGGCTCTTCTTGATATTAAGATTAATCGACAACTCAACGGTTTCGTCGAACTTTGCATATGCAAGTTTCTTCACCGTTGCAACACCTTCCTCAAGAGGAAAAAGCTGCTGGCGATCGAACTGTCCCCGTGCCTGAACATACTTTTTTCCACGCTTCATCAGTTCGCCACCTCGACACCCATACTTCGTGCCGTTCCTGCAATGATTTTGACTGCCGCTTCAATGTCGTTGGCACTCAAATCCTGCATCTTAGTCTCGGCTATCTGCTGCAGCTGCTCTCTGGTGATCTTGGCAACCTTCACCTTATGAGGTTCGGCAGAACCGCTGGTAATACCGCATGCCTTTTTGATAAGGACGGCCGCCGGCGGCGTTTTGGTAATAAAGGTGAAGCTTCGATCCTGATAAACGGAAATCTCCACCGGAATGGTAAGACCGGCCTCGAATTCCTTGGTCCGGTCGTTAAACTGCTGGCAAAACTGGGGGGCGCTTACACCATGAGGACCCAGAGCGGGACCCACGGGAGGCGCCGGAGTAGCCTTGCCGGCAGGAACCTGCAGCTTAATGACTGCGGTTACCTTTTTCTTTGCCATACATATGCTCCTGTGTGGTATTGACGTTCCCTCTTTTCAAGAGAACTCCCATCACCCTCCTCAACGAGGAGATATTACCTCAGATTTTTTCAACCTGAAGAAAATCAACTTCAACGGGGGTTGAACGGCCGAAAATACCGACCATCACCCGCAATTTACCCTTTTCAAGGTTAACCTCTTCGATATTTCCGGTAAAGGTATCAAAGGGACCGTCAACAATACGAACCACTTCACCGACGCTAAAGCTCTGCCGGGGACGAACCGTACGATCGGCTTTAATCTCTCCACTCTTCTGAAGAATCGCCTTTGCCTCATCGGAAGAGATCGGCTGCGGCTTCGCACCCACCGGCGCTCCCACGAATCCGGTAACACCTTGAATTTTTTTGATCTGTGAACAAACGGCCTTCCACCCACGATCGGGCAGATCCATCTCAAGTAGTATGTAGCCGGGAAGAAATTTTCGGTTTGTAACCTTTTTCTTACCATCCTTCACTTCAACTACTTCTTCGGAAGGGACTTTGACATCGGTAAGCGCATCTCCGAAATCACCGTCCCCCATCATCTTTCGGAGAAACCGTTCGATCTTGTTCTCATACCCGGAATAGGTATGAAGAACATACCACCCTTTCGCCATACAAATCCTCTTTCAACACAGAAAGCCCACCCGCAGAAAGATTTCCTGCGCTGGGCTTCTGTCGCGCCGATGCCCGCTCTTAAAAAATAAAATCGATACCCTTGAGAAGCAGAAAATCAACAACCCCAAGGACCAGAGCAAAAAGAACCGTCGACACGATCACAACCTTTGTCGAAGAAATAACCTCTTCCCGACTAGGCCAAACGACCCGCCGCAACTCTGCGTAACTATTCTTGAAAAATTGAAGGATTTTTTTCATCCTTACGCTCCTCGCAACAATTAAAAAAAAGACAGGCCAGGTAGGATTCGAACCTACAACATCCGGTTTTGGAGACCGGCGCTCTAGCCGTTGGAGCTACTGGCCTGTGTGGGTCCTATTTAATCTTCGTTTCCTTATGCAGTGTATGCTTGCGGTCGAACTTACAATACTTCCGGAACTCAAGCTTTCCCTGGGTATTCCTTCGGTTTTTCTGGGTAGTATAGTTCCTGCGACCGCACTCTTCGCACTTCAGCGCAATCTTCTCCACTGCACCTTTCTTCTTGCTTGCCATACCCGTAAACTCCTTACTTCCCCGCAGGGACAAACGGTTCTCATGAGAATACTCTGAACCGAACAACTGTGTCAACGCATACTAAGGGATAAAAAAAGAGCCCTCGATCGGACTTGAACCGATGACCCCCACCTTACCATGGTGGTGCTCTACCGACTGAGCTACAAGGGCTTGCTTGACGCGCAGTTAAGCTACCAGAAGCATGATGATTTTGTCAAGAGGAGGAGGGAAAAGGCGCCCTAAAACTTTCAAGCGCCGTCTATATTTCCCGACTCTCACGGCAGGTATTCCGGAAGCCTTCTCAGCAGGAGAGCTTCCATAGTTTTTATAAGTTCATTATACTAACATCTTATAAGCGGAAGGCACTGTTTCAATCAATAGATGCGCATAACATGCCGCCTTGCTTAGAAATTTACATAGAACGCGGGGGCAGGAGAGATATCGGCGTACTGCTTACAGAGCGTCTGTCGACCGTCTACGATACAATCACCTATGGAAGAGAGTTCAGAACATTACAGGCGAAAAATAGCAGAACTGGAACTTTTGTTCGAAGTAAGCCAGACTTTGGATCGAAGTCTCGAAATAGAGGACGCCATCCAACCGGTACTGGAACTTTTGCGCGAGCATGTTCAGCTCCGAAACGGTATGGTTACCTTGATGAACCGCCACACCGGCCTGATCACCATCGAGTCGGCAACGGAACTCAGCAGGGAGGCCCAGAAGAAGGGGGTCTATAAACCGGGCGAAGGGATCACCGGGCAAGTTGTCGCCTCTGGCGAGGCCATTGTGATCCCCGACATTAAAAAGGACAAGCGTTTTCTCAACAAGACGGGGACCTTCATCCCCGGAGGAAAGGTTTCCTTTATCTCGGTCCCGGTCACCCACAACAGGGACATCATGGGAACCATCAGCGCCATGCGCGTCGGCGGCGATGAAATGTCTTCCGATGAGGACTTTCGGATACTGACCATCATCGCATCCATGATAGCCCAGGCCGTCAGGCTGAGAAGACAGATCGAGGAAGAAAAGCAGCGTCTGGAAGAGGAGAACAATCGCCTCAAAAAAGAGCTGGAAGAGCGTTACCGGCCCAGAAACATCATAGGAAGCAGCGCAGCGATGAAAGAGGTGTATGCCCTCATCAGCCAGGTTGCTCCAAGCGATACAACCGTCCTCATACGGGGAGAAAGCGGTACGGGAAAAGAGCTGATCGCCCATGCCATTCACTATGCAAGTCCGAGGCAAAAGGGTCCCTTCATCAAGGTAAACTGCGCGGCCCTTCCCGAAGGGGTCATCGAGAGTGAACTCTTCGGTCATGAAAAGGGGGCTTTCACCGGGGCACACCAAAGCAGAAAGGGTCGCTTCGAACTGGCGGACGGCGGAACCATCTTTCTCGATGAAATCGGAGACCTTTCGCCGGCAACCCAGGTAAAGCTGCTGCGGGTCCTGCAGGAACGGGAGTTCGAACGGGTCGGCGGTGTCCAGACGGTCAAGATCGACGTCAGAATTGTCGCCGCTACAAACCGTAATCTCGAAGAGTTTATCGCCGAAAACCGTTTTCGTGAGGACCTCTACTACCGGCTTGCCGTCTTCCCCATCCATGTTCCGCCCCTTAGAAAACGAAAAAGCGACATTCTCCAGCTTGCGGATTTCTTTGCGGAAAAGTACGGCCATAAACAGGGGAAGCGGATCAAACGAATATCCACCCCCGCCATCGAACTCCTTTCGATCTACCACTGGCCGGGAAACGTTCGCGAACTGGAAAATGTGATAGAACGTGCGGTCCTTCTTTCCACCGACGGGGTTATCCACGGCCACCACCTTCCCCCGACCCTGCAGTCTGCGGAGTCGAGCGATACCCGCTTTAAGGGGACACTTCAGGATGAAGTGGAGAAGTTCGAAAAAGAGCTTATTCAGGAGGCCCTGAAATCGTCCCAGGGTAATGCCGCCCTGGCCGCACGAAACCTCGGCATTACCGAACGGATCATGGGATTGCGTATTCATAAATACGAAATAGATACAAGTCGTTTCAAACCAAGATAGCTTTAGAATCCGCACAGGAGGCAGCTATGACGGAAAAAAAGAAAAGCGACGAAAAGCGAAAGGACGAGGGAGCGAGCCGCAGCGGCTTCGATGTGGAATCGATTACCTGGGGTTTTGCCGAACACCTCAGATACACCCTCGGCGACGATCGCTACAGTGCCACCGACCACGATCGATTCATGGCCCTCGCCTATGCCATCAGGGACAGGATCCTCCATCGCTGGATCAAGGCACGGCAGCTCCATCGCCAAAGCGATGTAAAGCGCGTCTACTATCTCTCTCTCGAATTTTTGATCGGCAGGGCGATGACCAACAATGTGATCAATCTCGGTATCGAATCGGAAGTACGCGAGGCAATGGAGGAACTGGGATATCGCTATGAAGAGCTCGCCGACCAGGAAGTGGACGCAGGGCTCGGCAACGGAGGGCTCGGGCGTCTTGCAGCCTGTTTCATGGATTCTTTAGCCACCATGAAAATTCCCGCTGTAGGATACGGCCTCAGATACGATTACGGCATCTTCCGACAGAAAATAGAAAACGGTATGCAGGTGGAACAGCCCGACGACTGGCTCCGCTGGGGCAATCCGTGGGAAATCGAACGGCCGGATATCAGCTTTCCGGTTCATTTCGGCGGCAGGGTCGAATCAGCCAGGGAAAAAGGGGTGCGCATCTACCGCTGGGTGGACACCCAGCCGGTGGTCGGCATCGCCTATGACATGCCCATCGTCGGCTATGGCGGTGATACGGTCAACACCCTCAGGCTCTGGAGTGCCAGGGCTGCGGAGGAGTTCGATTTCGACGATTTCAATGCCGGTGATTATGTAGAGGCTGTCAGCGCAAAGGTTATGGCAGAAAACCTCACCAAGGTACTCTACCCCAACGACAAGCTTTATCTCGGAAAAGAGCTTCGGCTGCGCCAGCAATACTTCTTTGTTTCATCCTCCCTTCGGGATATCTTCAGGCGTTTCCGTGCAACCGGAAAAAGTTGGGATCGTTTCCACGAGAATGCGGCGATCCAGCTGAACGACACCCATCCATCCCTCACCATCCCTGAGTGTATGCGTATCCTCATGGACGAAGAACACCTTGCGTGGGACGAAGCATGGGATGTGACGGTCCGTTCCACCGGCTACACCAATCATACCCTGATGCCCGAAGCGCTGGAAAAGTGGCCGGTTCCCATGCTCGAATCGCTTTTACCGCGACACCTTCAGATCATCTACGAAATCAACCACCGCTTTCTTCAGAAAGCGATTACCGTTTTCCCCGGCGATATGGCAAAAATCGCAAAGGTAAGCCTGGTTGAAGAGAGCGATCCGAAGCAAATCAGAATGGCGAATCTCAGCATCGTCGGAACCCACTCGACAAACGGGGTTGCGGCCCTCCATACCGAGCTGCTGAAAAGCAGGCTGGTACCGGAGATGGCACAAATTTTTCCTCAGCGGTTCAACAACAAGACAAACGGCATAACCCAGCGGCGCTGGCTTCTTCAGGCAAATCCACCGCTGGCAGAACTTATCACCGGAGCCATCGGAGAAGGATGGATTACCGATTTTTCCAGGCTTACCGAGCTGAAACCCTTTGCCGACGATCCCGGTTTTCTTGACGAGTTCCGAAAGGTCAAAAAGCAGGCAAAAGAGGCCCTGGCACTTCAACTGCGGCGGGAACAGGGGATACGGCTGGAAATCGCCACCCTTTTCGATGTACAGGTTAAGCGGATCCACGAATATAAACGACAGCTCCTCAATGCCCTTCACATCGTCATGCTCTACAACAGGATCAGGGACGGGAAGAAGGATGATTTTCAGCCAAGGAGTTTTCTTATCGCCGGAAAGGCAGCCCCGGGCTATGCCATGGCAAAGCTCATTATCAAACTCATCAATAATATCGCCCAGGTCGTCAATAGCGATACGGCAATGAAGGGAAAGCTCGCTCTTCACTTTGTTCCCAACTATCGTGTAAGCCTGGCCGAGAAGATCATTCCTGCTACAGATATTTCCGAGCAGATATCCACTGCGGGAACAGAAGCCTCGGGCACGGGGAATATGAAGTTTATGTGTAATGGTGCCCTTACCATGGGAACCCTCGACGGAGCGAACATCGAAATTGCGGAAGAGGCGGGAGCCGAAAACCTTTTCCTTTTCGGTTTAAAAGCCGATGAGGCAGAGGCATTGATTCCCCACTACGACCCGTCACCGTATATAACGGAAGACGAAGAAATCAGAAGGGCGGTGGAACTACTCTTTTCAGGCCATTTCAATTTTGCCGAGCCCGGCATTTTCGACCCCGTTCGGGATATGCTGCTGGGAGGAAGGGACCGATACCTCCACCTCGCCGATCTGCGCAGCTATGCCGACGCCCAGCGCAGAGCCGAACAGCTCTACAGGAACGAACCCGAGGCGTGGTGCAAAAAGGCGGTCCTCAATATCGCTTCGGCAGGGAAATTTTCAAGCGACAGAACAATAGCCCAATACGCATCGGACGTGTGGGATATCGGCCCAAGGCCGGTGGGTGAAGACGGATCGGCACGAGAGATTATCGAAGATGCCCGGGCCATCCAGGACCGACGAACAAGAAAAGAGCGGCGCCACGGATAGCCGACGAGGCACCGGAGGGAGCCTTAGAAACCGAAAAAGGACTTTGCGACGGGGAGCCAATAGGGCTCCGCGCCGGTAAAGGCAAGGACCATCAGCAAGGAGGGAAGGAAATTCGCCGTTTTTATCTCCCTGAGCCCGAGGAGATTAATACCGATCATCATAACGAGAACACCTCCGACGCCGGATATCTCACTCAGGCCGAGTTGCCCGATCATCGGCCCGATCCACCCGGCGAGAAGGGTTAAGCCCCCCTGGTAGACAAGAATGGTGATAATGGAAAACATCACCCCTACCCCAAGGGCCGCAGAGAACATGATAGCCATAAAACCGTCCATGATCGACTTCATAAGAATGAGGTCGTAATCCCCCTCGGCTCCTGCCTTCATCGCTCCCACGATGGTCATCGCACCAACACAGAAAAGGACAGAGGCGTTGAGAAAACCGAGAGCGAAGTTCTTGTTTTCCGCCTTCTCTTGCCTTCCACGTTTTACCAGGGATTCAAGAAATGTTCCGAAACGCATGATCCAGCCCTCGATGTTCCAGATCGTCCCGAGAATACCACCGAGAAAAAGGCTGAAAACAAGGTAAAGAACCCGGGCGGACTCAAACGCCATCTGTAGTCCGATTACAAGGCTTATACATCCGGCGCCGATATAGACAACATCCCGAATATCATCCCGAATTTTAGCATGAACGGTGATCCCTATCAGTGAACCGAAGAAAACTGTGATACAATTCACAATAGTAGCTATCATAATGTGCGGTAGTGTATCGATTTTTGAGTATTTGGAAAAGTAGCTGCTGAGAGAGGAAAAATCTCAACTCTTGACGGTGCTATTTCGATCATTGTACTATACCGCTAAACAAAAAGGGGGAAATATGAGCGGCTGCGAAGATGACGAAAAACGGTATTGTGCCAATTGTATTCACTGCAAGACGGTTCGTGTACCTGCCGGAGACGGACGCAGCTATCAACTCCGTATCCGATGCGAAGCCGGGCAATGGAGAAAGAAACTGGGCGAGGAAAAGCTCCACAAGTATTTCACCGTTTCGCGAAGAGATGCTTCGGACTGTCCCCATTATGAAGAGATGGGAGAAAGTCGCGATTTTATAAAGGAGTTAAAAAAGAACCTCCCGATTAAGGATGAAATTTACTCTCCGTCGGAATACTAGACAATCGAGGTTAACCATCAACATGAAATGCAGAAACCTGTTTTCTTATCTCACGGCAGCCATTGTTGTGTCGATTCTATCATTTTCTATGCTTGCGTCCTGCGCCTCAGAACCTGAGCCGGTTCTCTCCGATCTCACACCGGCGCAAATTTTTCAACAAGCCCAGGAAGCGGCCTCAAATGATAAATACCAGCGAGCAATTGAGTATTACCACTACTTTCTGGATAGTTACCCGAATGAAACCTCAAGAAGGGTTGAAGCCGAATATGAAATAGCCTTTCTGACCCATAAAATGGGTAACGACCAGGAAGCTCTGAGATTATTTGATGCGCTTTTGGAAAAGTACCGGAGCGAAGAGGCGGCGGTTTACCCCCAGTGGCCCAAAGTCCTCGCCACAAAGGTAAGCGAAGAAATCAGGCAACAGCAGCAGGGGAATCAGCCACCGCCTGCTACTGCGGCAGAATAATTACGTTTAATTCGATCCCCGCCGCCTCCGCGTCGGTGTAGACCAGCTCCTTGGTCACTCTCCCCCTCGGCATAGGATGAGGGGGAGCATCCCCGACGAGAATGATCATTTTGGCATCACCGGACCAGGGGTATTCGTGTATGCCGGCATACAGCGCTTCATACACGGCTTCGGGGATATCCCTTCCTCCGAAAACGCGAATTCCAGACAGTACCCGCTGGAGCGATGAAAAATCCTCCTGAAAGGGGAAGGTCTTGGTCAGATATTCCTCGTAGTAATCCCTGTAGAGAACAAGGCCGAAACGAAAACGGGCAAAACGTCCACTCACCTCTTTCAGCATCGGAATCAGTGAGGTTTTCAGATGGGGGATATCGTTTTCCATACTCTTTGTGGTATCGAGACAGAGAACCAAATCAAGGCTGTCGCCATCGGCCTTGTCGATGAGTTTCTTTATATCACCGATGAGGTCGCCCTCACCCTTTCCGTAGATGATCTCTCCCTCCCCGTTTTCGCTGATCTCTTCGTAGGCTTCAAGGGCCTCTTTCATATACCGGCTCCGATCAGGCTCTTCCTCCGGTTCGACGGGTTCGGGAGGAGGAAGGGGATGCTGAATGACCCGCACGACAAAGGGATTGTCGACGAAAGAACCTTCATAATCGGCATAGGGAAGGGAAAAGGTACGTATGTTAAACCAGCTTCCGTCCAGGATCTGAATTTTGCCGTTACGCGACCATTCATAACCGAACTGCACCACATAAGGGATAAAAATCCGGAAAGCCGATCCAAGCTGGGGATGGGGCTCTGGAGAAGAATCGACAAGGAAATAACGACCGGTTTCCGCAGGATCAAGAATTTTGCCATCGAGCATCCTGATCTCATTCCCGTTCGCCGGATGATACTTCGGATTCTGAAATGCATAGCTATCTACCCGCCTATCAGGATGTGCGGTAGATTCGGTAAGAAGCACCGACCCTATACCCTTCTTGGCGCGGATATAGAGGTAATAACCGCCCTCCAGGCTTTGTTCGATCACAAGATCGTCGGGCGTTAGGATCAGATCGCTCTCCTGGGCATATAACGGCGATGCAAGCATACATGCCAGCAAGAACGAAACAGCAGCGATACAATAAGCTGGAGCCTTCATATAGAAAGTATCGGCAGCAAAGACCCCGCTGATAAGCAGGGCTTTGCCGATAGCTCACCCTTTCACGGCTCCGCTTGTCATCCCCTTGATGATTTTGTCGTGAAACAGGATATAGACGAAGATGGTCGGAATAATGCTCAGGACAATGGCCGCATACATGCTGGTATAATCGGTAATGAACTGGCTTTTGAAGAATCGTATTCCCAGTTGGAGGGTCCTCGCCTTCACCGAACTGGTCAGCAGCAGTGCATAGATAAATTCGTTCCAGCTGAAAAGAAAAACAAAGGTCCCGGCCGTTACCAACCCGAGCCTACTGAGAGGGAAAATCACCCGGGTAAAGCGTTGAGCCAGGGAACAACCGTCGATAACCGCCGCCTCCTCCAACTCCCGGGGGATGCTTCGCATGAATCCGTGAATCAGAAAAACCGATACGGGGATGCTGACGGCGGCATAGGTTATGATCAAGCCGAAAAGCGTATCGTAAAGGCCCAGGCCGCTGATAAGGCGGAAATAAGGAACCATGAGTGCGATAACGGGGACTAAGATTCCGGCAACCACAATATTAAAGACGGTTTCGTGTCCCCGAAAGGGCTCCCTGCTTATGACAAAGGCAGCCATGGATGCTGCAAGGATATTGAGGGCCGTCGAGGCAAAGGAGACGACAATGGTGTGCAGAAACAGCAAATGAAGGCCACTTATGGAGACAGCATTAATATAGTTTGCAAACTGCCACAGCTCAGGGATGGAAAAAGGTTTGGTCTGAAATTCAAGATTGGTTTTGAAACTGGAAATCACCAGCCAGATCAGGGGAAAGAGGGTGATGATGAGGAAAAAAAGCAAAAAAAGCCATTTTGCAAGGCTTGCCGCACGGTCCGCTATTAATGATGGTGAACGATTCCTTCCCATACTTCTCACCTACTGTACCGTCTCGCTGGCAGATTCCACACGCCCGAATATTCTGCGGATGAAAATGATAAGGAGGCCCCCTGTCAGAACGAGGACCGATCCGATGGCATTGGCCTGGCCATAGTCAAGGGCCCCCATCTTTTTGTAAAGCAACAGCCCCAATACGCTGGTGGAATTTGCAGGTCCGCCGTTGGTCATCAGGTAGGTTGCCTCAAAATGCCTAAGGCCGTAGGCAACGGCCAGGGTCATGGAGGTGACAAGGAGTCCCCGGATCATGGGCAGGGTGACATACAATTCCTGTCGCAGGACCCCGGCCCCATCCATTTCCGCGGCCTCGTACAATGAGTCGGGAATAGAAAGGATACCGGCAAGGATGATGATCATGAAATAACCGATATAGAGCACCTGCTGGGCGATGACGGCAGGAAGTGCAGTCCCGATCTCTCCCAACCAGTTATGAGTCCATGATTCAAGCCCGATCGCCGACAAAAAATGGTTGAGTATGCCGTATTCGGCATTATAGAGAGCCATCCACATCATGGCGATTGCAACCTGACTGATGACATTGGGAAGGAAGTAGACGGTCCGCAGGAAACGCCACCCCCTGGGCTTCCTTGCCAGGACCATCGCCGTTATCGTGGCAAGGGGCACCTGTATAAAGGCAAGAGCAAAGGCCCATATGAAATTATTACGAAGGGAGAGGCGAAAGGTCCCGTTTCCGAAAAGTTTGATGTAATTGCTAAGCCCCGTGAACGACATCGCCCTGATGCCGTTCCAGGAGGTACAACCTGTGACAAAGACAAAGACAAGTGGATAGAGAAAGAAGGCACAATACAGTAGCGCCACCGGTAGAAGAAAGAGCATGATCCCCTTCCAATTCGTTCTTGATGCACTCATATGTTGTCCCGTTGGAACGAAACCGTTCGTCGTTCGCCTATTCGGTCGCTTCGATAATCTGATCCACAAATTCCTTCGGAGCGGCCTCCCCGAGGACCATCTTCCCCAAGGCCTGGCCGAATTCGGCGGCCACATCGGTTGTGACATTGCCCTGAAAGTGAGAGGTGATAAAGGTGGCGTTGGCAGCCGCTTCCATAAACTGCTTCTGGAGTGGGTCCACAGCCTCATCACCGACCTGAAATTTTACACAAAAAAGGCTCCCCGAATCCATGGAAATCCGTTTTATGTTCTCAGGAGCGGTCATCCACTTCATAAAGCTAATGACGGCAGCACGACGGGTAGGATCATCTGTTTTTGCCGCAGCCAGATTGGAAAGGAGAAAACCAATCTGAGCCCCTGAACTGCCCCCCGGAGTCTGAGGCGCCGCAGTCACCTTGGTATGGGCATATACCTCCGGAGCATCGCTTTTTACCCTGCCGATATACCACGGCCCGTTGATGAAAATCGCCGTGTCTCCTGCCAGGTAGTGTCCCCCGGAAACAGCGGCATCTCCGCCGACAGCATCCTTGGTCGTATTTCCGTCCTGGTACATGTGCAGAAGGATAGCCGCCGCCTTCTCAAAGACAGGATCGGAAAAAGGCTTCTTCCAGACATCAGGACCACCAAGCCCGGCCACGATGTGGCTGTACCACAACATGCTGGTCCAGGCATTGGTTCCGCCCGTCATCTGGCTCGTGGGAACGATGCCTGCCGCCTTCAACTTGTCGCAGGCAGCCCAGAACTCATCAAAGGTTTTTGGAAAGGAGCCGATGCCGGCCTTATCAAAAAGTGCCTGATTGTACCAAATCGGGGTGATGGCCTGTTCGTACGGGATCGACTTTACCATCTCGTTTTTAGTGGCCGCGTCGATGGTACCTGAAACAAAGGTGTCCCCCCAAGAGCCCTTAAGATCTTCGGAAAAATCCATCAAAAGGTCGCCTTCGTAATACTGGAAGGTTGTCGGATCCGGATTGAAAACGAAAATATCCGGTACCTGTCCGCTGGCTATGGCCGTATTAAGCTTGTTCCGATATCCGTCGTAGTCGGGATTCGGCTCAATTTCGACCTTAATACTACCTGCGTGCTCCTCGTTGAATTCGGCAACGAGCTTCTCAACCATCGGAGCCTTCGAATCTTTCCCCACCCAAATGGTCGGCCATTTGAGAACAATCTCGTCCTCACCTGCATCTTGCCGGTCGCAACCGGAAAAAAGAGAAACGAGGACAAGGCCAGCTGCAAAGCATAACGCCCGTCCGGTTGTCCGCATCGGATATTTCATCTGTTCTACTCCTCATATCTGTTTTTTCACACACTGTTCACGTCATGAGAATAATCGGTATCAAGGGTGGAAAGGAAATCGAAGACATGCCCATCATTCTATCATATTCGGCCAAAGAGGTGGTACAAAAGGGAGGAATCGACTCTTTTTAGCACCTTTCTAACACGCTTCATGGCTTCCTTCTCATAGTCAATCGTCCTCGTACAGTTCGCTAAACCGATCCCAGGCCTCGGCTTCTCCCTTACGAAGACGAAGGAGAAAGCGATAATGGTGCAGGAGGGAACGCATCTGGAGCAGCCGCTTTTCGTCAAGATCTGCGGAAGTATCGAAGCCGTAGCGTATCAAAGCATCATCATCAGACTCAAAAGCCTCTTTCATCACCCGCAATAGCTTCTCCTTATCCATGCGGACGAAGCCGTTGACGGGCCAGAGCAGGGTCGGAGCATAGTGATAGCCTTCCAGGGTGGCCGCCGTCTGATCGAGCTGGCGGGAATCATCGAGATCGATCATGGCCTCTGCTTCCGAAAGCAGCGCTTTGGCTTCTTGTTTGAATGCATATTTGTCCATAAGCACCTCCCCCTTAAGGATAATCGTGATAACGCTTGCTGGCAAGAATTTCCAAATCCGGGTACAGTAGGTGAGCATGAAAGAGCGAACACCCTATTATTGTATCATGGCGGCTGCAGGAACCAGCAGCCGCATGGGCGGCACATGGAAATTGATGCTTCCCTATGGCGACGGTACTATTATCGAAGCCTCTCTGCGGGCGGCGGCCGCCTGTTGCCGTACTATTATCGTTGTCACGGGCTTCCGGGCAGAGGAACTCGAAAGCTATATAGAAGGCCTCTCCTTCGACCATGCCGCCGTCACAACGGTCAGAAATGACGAATATCCAAAGGGGATGTTCTCAAGCATACGGCGGGGGGTTGCAAAGATGCGGCAAATCGAGGGAAACAATGCCGGGACGCCCTTTTTCATCGCCCTTGCTGATATGCCCGCAGTCACGACTGCAGGATATCGCTGCCTCTGCAGGGAAAGCGGCAGAGCAGAGGTGATTCGGCCGCTCTTTCAGGGATTGCCTGCCCACCCCGTTCTCTGTAGCTACACGGTAGGAGAAACGATTATGGGGGAACCCGATGACTCTGCAATGAAAAGGGTCCTTGCTCAGCATACGCTTTTGGAGCTTCCCATATCAAACAAAGGACAGGTGCAGGACGTTGACACACCGGAGGCCTATCGAATGGCTGTCGAACAGGAAAGGGGTACACGGGAACAATGAATCGCGCTCCTGCCATACTTTTTATATTCCTGATCATCCCGTGTATCGCCTCAGCCCTTCCCCAGGACATGATAGCTCCTCCTGTGCTTTTCAACCTCCACCCCCTTTATACCGCAGGGGCCCAACCCCTCTGCAATCCGGCGCAGACTGCCGGCGAGGGAGAGGTTTTTCTCAAGGCGGCGATAAGCTACGGAAACAATTACATCGTCGAGGGGCTGCAGGACGACGACACCACCATCGACCTCGAGCTTGATTCGGAAGGGGTGGCAGCCGATCTCTCGGCCAGGATCGGTCTGAATAGTCGCAGCGAGTTCATTGTCGGGCTTCAAGCCTCAGGCCAATACGGAGGGTTCCTCGATCCCATCATCAACGGTTTCCACAACCTTTTCGGTTTTCCCAACGGCGGGCGAAAATTGAGGGATCCCAACGAGACGAGTTTCATCGTATATCAGGATCATCAGACCATCCTGGAAACGGATGATAATCTTGGATCGCTTTACATGACTTTGGAACCGAGGTTGCTGCTTTTTCAGGATAAGAGGGTTGGGAAGTTTTTTACAACGATGAGCCTTGGACTTTGGAGCGCCCTTCCTCTCTTCGTCCCCGACCACCCCCTTGCAGCATCGAAAAAAGAGAGCTTCAAGGCAGGAATACGATGCTACCTCGCCGTTGAGACAGGCCCCTACTTTCTTCAGGCCTCAGGCTCACTGGCGGGAACAAGTACCCCGAGGTTCCTGGATTCCGAAGATCTGGACGATCTGCAAGTCCTCTTCGATTTCACCATCGGAAGATGCTTCGGCGAGGAGGTCAGTGCAAAGTTTTCGGTTTCGGGAACAACAAGCCCCTTTCATCTCGGATATGAGCGTACGGATACGTTCTCGGCCGTTTTTTTGCTCGGGGGCTGCCTTCGGACAAGCCCCCGCGACACCCTGGACTTTGGTTTCAGCGAGGAGTTCTCTACCTTTGCCGCAACCGATATCGGCTTTCACATCTCCTGGAGCCACCGCACCGGAGGCCGTTAGACCTTCGGTGCCGGCGCAAAGGGCTTAAAGGTAAGGTTTCCTCCCGAAGCCGAAACCTCGGCCCCACCGCCATCCTGGATCTCCCCTGCGAGCATCATCTTTGCCAGCCGATTCTGAAGCAGATTTTGGATGGTCCGCTTTACCGGGCGGGCACCAAATGCAGGATCATAGCCGAGGGAGGCAAGAAGCTCCTTCGCCTTAGGCTTCAGCACAAGCGAGATATGCTGCGAAGCAAGCCGCCGCTGGAGCCGCTCGAGCTGAATATCGACAATAGAGAGAATCTCCTCCTTACCTAAGCGGTGAAAGGTGATGATCTCATCAACCCGGTTGAGGAATTCGGGCTTAAAGGTGGCACGCATCAGCTGATGTACCTTCTCATTGATTTCGTCGCCGTCTTCAGCCTGAAGAATAAGGTCGCTTCCGATATTACTGGTCATGATGATGATGGCGTTGCGAAAATCAACCAGACGCCCCTGGCCGTCGGTCAGCCTTCCATCATCCAGAAGCTGCAACATGATGTTGAAAACATCGGGATGAGCCTTTTCGATTTCGTCGAACAAGACCACCGAGTAGGGGCGCCTTCTCACCGCCTCGGTAAGCTGCCCCCCCTGATCGTAACCGACATAGCCCGGAGGCGCTCCGATAAGACGACTGACCGCATGCTTTTCCATATATTCGCTCATGTCGATTCTGGTAAGGGCGCGCTCGTCGTCAAAAAGAAAATCGGCAAGAGTCCTGGCAAGTTCGGTCTTTCCAACTCCCGTCGGCCCGATGAAGATAAAGGAACCGAGAGGTCTGGCCTCGTCGGAAAGGCCGGTCTTGTTTCGCCTGATGGCATCACTGACGGCACGGATCGCCTCCTTCTGGCCGACCACCCGCTTTTCCAGGGTCGATTCCAGCTGGAGATACTTTGCCATCTCGCTTGCAAGCATCTTACTGACGGGAATACCGGTCCAGGTTGAGACAACCTCGGCAATATCTTCTTCGGTAACCTCTTCACGGAGCAGCGCGCTTTGGCCCTGCATTTTTGCAAGCTCGGCGCTTTTTTCCTCGATCTGATGTTTGATCTCCGGTATCTTACCATGTTTTATCTCTGCGGCACCGGTGAGATTCCCGTCCCGTTCGAAACGGACCTCATCGCTTTTGTACTGTTCGAGACGACTTTTCAGCTCACGAATCCCATCGATCACCTTTTTTTCATTGTTCCACTGAAGCCGCATGGCGTCCCTACCGCTCTTTAAATCGGCCAGTTCACGGTCGAGCTTCTCCAAACGCTCCTTACTTGCCTCATCATCCTCCCGGACCAGGGCCTGACGCTCGATATTGAGCTGAAGAATTTTTCGCTCGATCTTGTCAAGTTCGATGGGCTGGCTCTCGATCTCCATCTTGAGCCTACTGGCAGCCTCGTCGACAAGGTCTATCGCCTTATCGGGCAGGAAACGGCTGGTGATGTAGCGGTCCGAAAGGGTGGCCGCAGCGATCAGCGCCTCATCCTTGATCCTGACCCCGTGATGTACCTCGTAACGCTCCTGAAGTCCCCTGAGAATGGCGATGGTGCTTTCCACCGAAGGCTCGCTGGTCATCACCGGCTGAAAGCGGCGTTCCAACGCAGGATCTTTCTCGATATGCTTTCGGTACTCATCCAGGGTCGTGGCACCAATTGCCCGCAATTCTCCCCGGGCAAGGGCAGGCTTGAGAAGGTTACTCGCATCGGTGGAACCTTCGGCAGCTCCCGCGCCGACAAGGGTGTGAAGCTCATCGATGAAGAGAATAATCTGACCGTCCGACTCCCCTATCTCATGGATAACGGCCTTAAGACGCTCTTCAAACTCTCCTCTGAACTTAGCCCCAGCAATGAGCGCTCCAAGGTCGAGGGCAAGCAGACGCTTGTTTTTAAGAGAATCGGGGACATCACCGGAAACGATCCTTCGGGCAAGCCCCTCGGCAATGGCGGTTTTTCCGACCCCCGGTTCGCCGATCAGCACGGGATTGTTCTTTGTCCGCCGACTCAACACCTGCATTACCCGACGGATTTCCTCGTCTCTTCCAATGACAGGATCGAGCTTCTCTCTCCTGGCAAGAGCCGTGAGATCCTTACAATACTTATCAAGGACCTGATAACGCTCCTCAGGGTTCTGGTCGGTCACACGCTGATTTCCACGGACAGCACGAAGAGCCTCGAAGGTTCTGTCCCGGGTAACCCCCTGTCGCCCGAGCAAGTCCGCAGCGCCCCCCCCCACGGATAGCATAGCAAGGAGGATGTGTTCAGCACTTACATATTGGTCTTTCAGCCCCTTTGATTCCTGCTCCGCCTTGTGGAGGATATTACCCATCTCCGCAGAAAGGGTAATCTGAGAAGCACTCCCGTAGGCCCTGGGCTTTGATTCGAGAGCCTCCTGGACATCGGCTTCTATGGCTCCTCGATCGGCCCCAAGCCTGTCGAGAAGAGGCGGCACGACACCGTCTTTCTGCCGCAGCAAGGCCAGCAAAAAGTGTTCCGGTTCAATAGTTGAATGATTGTAGTCCCGGGCGATGGAGTCGGCCTCCTGAAACGCCTCCTGTACCTTTACCGTCATGTTTTCGTATCGCATAGATGCACCTCTATCTTATATGTCTATATCTTTTCGGTTGATTGCACTCCGATTTTTCTTTACGCTTATAAAATACTTACGCTTTTGTCGGCGGTCAAATTGAAAGGATGATTATGGAAGAAGAGAAAAAAGACGAACGAATGGTGCTGCTTCACGGTTTCAACAACCAGGAAGCGGTGGCCATCATGAGGGCCGTAAAGTCGGTCATAGAAGATCCCCAGGGAGTGGCTTTTTCGGTAACAACCCCGACGAATATACAGTGGCAGGTCGGTCAGCTTATTCGTGAGGTCAGGGAAGAGCACGAATACATGAAGGAAAACCCGCCATCGACAAAATAGATTATACTCCTTCAACCACCAGAATTCGGAACAGTAGGCAAACTTGAGGGAAATTCATCCATCAATTAAGGCCTAAGCGGCTAATAGTTTCGGCAAGCGCCCTTCCAAGGGCCCTATGGCCATCCTGGTCGAGGTGGATACCATCCACAAGGCTTGAAGATGCAACGGTCGCCACATCAAAAAAGGAACAAGCCAAACGATCTGCAACATCCCTGAAAAGATTTGCAAAATGCAGGGATTTTGCCGCCCCCCCTGTATACGAGGCGGCAAAACAACCCGTCTCGATAATCGGTGGCGGCGCGAGCAAAAGCAGCTTAGGTGCACCTCCGGCGATTCCGCAGCCGCTGGAAAGAATCATGTTTCCGAGGATCTCACAACCCTGTGCCACGGCCTCGGCAGGCAGATTAAACTGCATTTTTAGATCATTTGTTCCAAGCATAAGGACAGCAAGGTCGAGAGGGGCATGCGTCTCAAGACAGGGCATCAGATAACGCTTTCCGTTTCGCTCTTCCATAAGGGGATCATCGAAAAGCGTGGTTCGCCCGCAAAGCCCCTCCTCAATAACAAACCACTCAGGCCCCAGCTTATCTTGCAGGATCCCAGGCCAGCGCTGGTCACGATGATAGCGGCTTCCATCTTCAGGCCTGTGTCCCCAGGTATTGGAATCTCCGTAACATAATGCTGTCTTCATAGTATCTGAATTATCACATAAAAAGGGCTTGACCGACAATCGATCACCTTGTACCCTAAGATGATAACTAAACCGGTTTACATACCAAATCAACAGCGGTCAAGGAGCAATCAGCATGAACAATGTATCCAGCGATCTAATAGAAGCACTATCCCCGAACATCGGAACTTCCCTGAAGAGCGCCGGAACTCTGCGTTCTTATGATCTCTCCATCGATGGGTATGCCATCACCTTTGATTTCGAAGAGGCCGAACTTATGGTAGAGCCGAGAGAGGGCGGTCTTGTAGAACTGACGGTAAGTTGTCACAGCGAGACGGAAAAGAGGCCGTTTCCCGCTCGAAGCGACCAAAGCTGGGCTGTAGAGGAGGAGCCTGCGCCTCTCCTCGTTACCGCAGGAAAACAAGATAACCTCGTCACGGCAGAGTGGGAAGGAGGACGTGTCGAGGTAGAGCCCGTATCCGGGGCCATGATGATATGTGATGCGGACGGGAGAGCCATCTTTGACCTGGCGGATGGAGCGGTTATGCTCTCCCCTACACTCTCGGGTCTCACATTCCTGACGCAAGAAGGCGAACAGTTTTTCGGGCTGGGGGAAAAGAGTGGAAATCTCGATCGCCGAGGCAGGACCTATCAGATGTGGAACAGCGATGAACCGCGTCATACTCCGGAGAGAGATCCTCTGTACGTTTCAATTCCACTGCTTTATCGTCATACAGGCGATAACGTAAGCGCCCTTTTTCTGGACGAGCCGGGAAAAAGCTGGTTCGATCTCGCCGACAGCCGGAGTGATCGCTGCACAGTGGCGGCCCCCCTTTCACGGCTGCGTTTCTATCTTTGGAACGGAGCAAGCATTGCAGATGCCTTTGCCCACTACTCCCGTCTCACCGGCAAACCGCCCCTTCCACCGCTTTGGAGCTTGGGCTATCACCAGAGTCGATACAGCTACTTTACCGAAGAAGAGGTGACCCATCTTGCCGAAACCTTCCGGCAAAAAGCGATCCCTTGCGACGTCATTCATCTTGATATCGATTATATGGAGGGCTACAAGGTCTTTACCTGGAATGGGAAAAGCTTCCCCAATCCCAGAAAGTTACTGACACAACTGAAGGAGAAGGGCTTTCGAGTCGTCACCATCATCGACCCGGGAGTCGGGGCAAAAGAAGAATACGATGTTTTTCAGGAAGGGACCGAAAAAAGATATTTTTTGGCTGACAAGGACGGGAAGCCCTATATCGGGAAGGTATGGCCGGGGAAGGCCGCCTTCCCCGATTTCACCAGGAAGGAGCCGAGCAGGTGGTGGAGCGGCCATGTGAAGCAGCACATGGAATTGGGGGTTTCCGGTATCTGGAACGATATGAATGAGCCGGCCGATTTTACCGGTGATCCCTATAATCGTTATAACTTCACCCTCCCCAATTCCGTCCGAAGCGTCGGAGACGGCGGCGAGGTTCCCTTTGTTCAACTTCACAATGTATTTGGACAGGGAATGTGCAAAGCAACCCGTGCAGGCATACAATCGGCAAAACCGGACGAAAGGCCCTTTGTACTTTCCCGGGCCGGATATGCGGGAATCCAGCGTTATGCGGCCCTTTGGACCGGCGACAACAATAGTTGGTGGGAGCATATGGCAATGTCGATTCCCATGCTCATAGGACTTGGCATCAGCGGGGTGCCCTTTACCGGGTCGGATGCCGGAGGTTTTCAGAGTAATGCCAGCGGAGAGCTTTTTGCACGATGGATTGCCTATGCCGCTTTCACCCCGTTTTTCAGAGGCCACAGCAACCTTGCCACCCGCCCCCATGAACCCTGGGCCTTCGGGCCCGAGGTCGAGAGGGGGGCGAAACTGGCAATCGAGCGACGCTACCGCTTCCTTCCCTATACCTATTCGCTTTTCCACAAGGCGGCAGAAACGGGGGCCCCGATCATGCGTCCGCTCTTTTGGGAGTTCCCGGATGATCCAAGATGTCGTACCGTATCGGACCAATACCTCTTTGGTCCTTCCCTCCTGGTGGCCCCCATACTGACGCCCGGGGCACGGGCACGGTCGGTTTATCTTCCGGAAGGAATATGGGAAGAGGTGGAATCGGGGAAACGCTATCTTGGCGGACAAGATATTCTCGTTAAGGCATCCTTGGATCAGATTCCTCTTTTTGTTCGAACGGGAACAATCCTCCCGATGTGCAAGGTGGCACAGCATACCACCGATGCCTGGTGGAATCCCCTCCAGCTGCATCTCTTTCTCCCCTCACGAGAGGAAGCTTTCGGCGAAAGCTTTTGCATTATCAGGGAAGACGACGGAATCAGTATCTTCTCGGGCGACAAAACCGATTTCCGAACAAGTCGTGCAGTACTTAAACGTAGTTCGTCATCGACATTGCATTTCTCCCTCGCAACGATTGAAGGAGAGGGTCCTGAAACGGACATCGAATTCTATATGCACCGCGGAGAAGATCATCCCACGGAAGTCATAGAAATTCAGCGCGGTGCAGGACCTATCGACTTCTCACTCTGAGAAAGGAGGCGCAAGGCTGTCTCCCAAACGAAGGGAAAAAGGAAGTATAGCGGATTCGGCCTTCTCGCCGCGAATGAGAGAAAAGAGGGCGGCTGCGGCACAGCTGCCCTTCTCTTCCCCAGGTTGCACAATGGAAGAAAGGCGAGGCACGGTAAGATTCGAGATAGATGATCCGTCGAAGGCCAGGACCGAAACGGAGCGGGGAACGGGCATATCAAGTTCCCGCAGGGCACGAAGAGCCCCCGCCGCTATGATGTCGCTGAAGGCAAAGATGGCCGTTGGGAGTGAAAAGGCCTCCTCAGACGGCGATGAAAAAATACGACGAACTGCCTCGGCACCGGCGTCGGGCGTAAGTTCACACGATTCGAATATGAGCACATCATCCGGGTCGTCGGGAAGCGAGAGGGATTCGAAAGCATCATGGATACCTGCAAGACGTCTGGCATGGAGGGAGCTGTAGCGATAATTGACCGGTGGGTCGGGTGCGCACAAGCCAAGGACCAGAATATGTCGGTGGCCCAGAGAGAGTAGATGCTCGGTAGCGGTTTTTGCCGCCTTGCGGTCGTCAATTCCTACCGACGGGACACCAGCCACGGCGTCGCCGTCGATGGTGACAAAGGGAAGCTCCCGACGTCGAAGCGCCTCAAGGAGTTCATCATCAGGATCGAGACCGATTGCGATCATTCCGTCGACAGCGGCCTCGCCAGCGAGTTCTGAGAGGCGCCCTTTCACGGGAGGGATGATGGAAAGGCTTTTTTGTCGCACATGACACTCGCGGCCCACTCCTCGGACAATATCGACAAGATAGGGATTTTCAAAGGAGTGTTCCACGGGTTGAGGGAGTAAAAGGCCTATGGTATCGGAACTGCAGCGGGAAAGATTCCTCGCAAAAGGGTCGGGAATATAGCCAAGTCGTTCGGCTGCCTGAAAGATGGCACGTCGCGCCTGTTCGGAGATTCGTTCGGGGCGGTTGAAGGCAAAGGAAACAGCGGTCTTCGAATAGCCTGAGGCAGCAGCAATATCCTTAATTGTGATTCGTTTCATTCTCAAGTACCCACCTTCTGCGGTTTCTTCAGGCACGTTTCGCTCATACTTTAAAATTGTAATGGAAAATCGACAAAAAAGGGAATCGAAAATTTTCACATAGGGTTTCGATCAAGCCCCCCCTTTTTCTGAGGCAAAAAAGGGGGAGGGACCTTTAGTAGGCGTTATACCGAGGAGCTTCGTTTTGCATGACCTGGACAACCTGCCTGGCAATTGATGAACGTAATTCAACGATGGCGGTCTCCGAATAAAAGGCGATATGGGGAGTGAGCAGCAGAGAAGGCAAATGGGCGATCTCCTCAAACGACTTCGGAGGCTCTTCGGGAAGCACATCGAGGGCCGCTCCCCTTACTTTTCCCTGACGAAGAGCGAGGGAAAGCGCATCTACGTCGATGACCGGCCCCCTGGAAGTATTTACAATATAAGCCTCAGGCTTCATGAGCCCTATCATGGCAGCATCTACAAGGTTTTTGGTTTCATCGGTAAGAGAACAGTGAACCGTGATGCAATCGGCATATTGCATAAGGTACGGCAGGGCGACCCTACGCACACCATGGGAATCGAATGTCTCCTGAGATACATAGGGATCATGCGCAATGCAGGGAAAGCCAACGGCCTGCAGCTTTTGCGCAATTCTCCGGCCGATATGCCCAAAGCCGATGATACCGATGGTAGTTTGTGACGAAGCCTTTATCGGCGTGAGTTTCGTAAAATCCCACATTCCCTGTTTAACAAGATCGGTACCGGAGGCTATTTGCCTCTGCAGGGTCATGATCATGGCCAATGCATGGTCGGAAACTTCGTCGATACAATATTCGGGGTTATGGGCGACATAGATCCCCAGCTCCTGGGCAGCAACGACATCGACATTGTCGATACCAATGCCATATCGGCTGACAATCTTGCATGAAGGAAGGTGTTCAAGCACATTGCGGGTGATTGGAGCATATTGAACGATAACGGCATCGGCATCGGCAGCAAAGTCGATAAGCTCTTGCTCATCCCGGAGATGGGCCGATTTCAGCTCTCCCCCGGCTGCTTCAATAATTTCTCGTTCAATCCTGGTATCGGGGTAATCATAATCAACTTGCGCAACAAGAAAACTCATACGGCCGCACCCTCTCCCAGGGAAAAAAGAACCCTCATTACCCCATCCCCCTGTTTTGCTGCCTTAAAGGCCTCCTGATATTGTCTAAGAGGGAAGACGCGGTAGAGCTTTGAGAGCTCGATGGTAAGCCCTTCAAGCAATTGTATTGCGCGTTTAAAGTCATAGTATTCATATACCCTTACTCCGACAAATGAGATCTCCTTAAAGGCGATGGGCGTATATGAGATCACCCGATCCTGAGGAGGCACCGCAACGATGACCACCTCTCCACGCACCCTTGCAAGATCAACGGCGGAACGGAGCGTCGGCGCCCCTCCCGCTGCGTCAAACACCACATCGAAGCCTTTCCCGTCTGTTACCTCATCCCGTCTGGTCATATCGCCATCGGAAGGAAGATCGAAGAGAGAGAAACCCATTTCTTCGATAATCCTCCGCCGAAAGGGATTAATCTCTGCGATATGGACCTCCGCTCCGGCCTGGCGTGCCGCAGTAGCAACAAAAAAACCGATAGGGCCGCCTCCTATGACCAAGACGGTATCCATGACCTTTGTTCGAGACAAACGTACCGCATGAACTCCAACCGCCAAAGGTTCGACAAGCGCCCCATGCACCAACGGGATGGAATCGGGAAGACGGTAGACACTTTGTGCAGGAACGACACAGTAATCGGCAAAGCCTCCGTCCTGGTCGATGCCGTACAAACCAAGGTTCGCACAGACGTGCGGGAAACCGGCACGGCAACTGTAGCAGGTTCCGCAGCTGATAAGGGGCTCTACAATCACATGCTCTCCGGGAGTAAAGGTGGTATCACTGCCTGCCTTATCTATAATTCCGGAAAATTCGTGTCCCATTGTTAATCCTGCCTTGGCCCTCGGATGTTGCCCGTCGGAGATATGCATATCGGTGCCGCAGATACCTGCGTAGGCTATTCGTATACGTACCTGGTCCTTGTTGGGCTCCGGAATCGGTTTTTCTCCAATCCCGATCGTTGCGTTGCCGCGATATTCAAGTGTTCGCATAATCTTGTTATACCTCTCTTACCATTCGACTATTACAAAGATGCGAGGATTCCACCGTCGATATAGACGATTTGTCCTGTCATAAAATTGGATCCCCCTCCGGCAAGAAAAAGAACGGCTGAACATAGTTCCGCTTCATCACCCCACCGCTGCATAGGAGTCCTTTGTTTAAGCCACGTATCAAAGGCTTCATTGGCTTTCAGGGGTTGATTCATCTCAGTTTCAAAATATCCGGGACCGATACCGTTCACTTGAATGTTGAAAGCGGCCAAGTCAATGGCCATGGCTTTTGTCAGCATCTTTACACCGCCCTTTGAAACGGTATAGGCAGGGATCCCCGGACGGGCAAGCTCACTCAGCAAAGAACAGGTATTGATAATCTTTCCACTCTTTCGCTTTGCCATATATGCTGCAACGGCTTGCCCGACGTAAAAGACACTATCGAGATTCGTTTTTAGTACGGTCTCCCAGTGTTCTCTGCTCATGGTGAGAAAGTGATCGCGTATATTGATTCCCGCATTGTTCATGAGAATATCGATTGGTGCGATATTCTCCTCGATATGATCGATTCCCTGCCGTACGGCCTCTTGGTCGGTAACGTCGAAGGAAACAGCGTATACATCGTAGCTCTCCTGTTTCATTGCCAAGCGGGCCTGCTCAAGACGATCCTTATCTCTGCCATGCAGGATAACGGTGGCACCTTCGGCCGCAAACGCCCTGGCAAAGGTATTCCCCAGGCCTCTACTTGATCCGGTGATAAAAACAGTCTTCCCTAAAAACGATTCCCCCGTACTTTTCATAATGGCACACTGCTTTTGGCTTCCGCAAAAATTGAGAGAATCTTGTCCAGATGCTTCCGATCGGCAACCGAACCCATATGGCCGATACGCACAACAAGCCCCTTGGACGGGCCCAAACCGCCGCCTATAAGAATGCGGTGCTGCTGCTTGAAATACTCAACAAGTTCCCCAGCCTTGCCGCCGGGGATGGTAACAGCCGTAAGCCCGTGAGCATAGCCATCTTTTATATACAGTTGAAAGCCCTGTTTTTCCAATTCCGTTCGGAAATACCTGGTAATAGTAGCATATGAATCGATATGCTGCTCATAGCCGTCTTTAAGCATATGTTTCAATGCAACCGTCATCGCTCTCACAATCGGCACGGCATGAGTTACAAGCTGCGGATGCGTCGGCCCCCAGTAGGGTTCGTAACGCTTCCATACCTTGAGATTGAGATACCAATCGGGACGGGAAGTCGTTTCCATAAGAGACCATGCCTTCGCATTAAAGGCCAATAAGCCCAGACCCGGAGGGGATTCAAGTCCCTTCTGAGAAGCGGAGGCGCAAACATCAACACCCCACCGGTCCATCAGCATCCGCTCTACCCCTATCGATGATACTCCGTCGACAAAAAAGACCGTGTTGGAGTCCCTTGTGAGTGACGCCAACGTCTCTATCGGGTTGAGAATACCGATAGAGGTTTCGACCTGTACCGCCATCAAAACATCGTAGTGCTTTTTTGCAAGAGCCTCCTTGACACGCTGGCAATCCACAGCCTGTGCAAAGCCAAAGTCCAGAAGTTCAACTTTCGGCGAAAAGCCCTGCGCCATCTCGAACAATCGATTCCCAAAAAAACCGTTGCTAACGACCAGCACCGACTTGTTTCCATAGACAAGGTTGCCTATTCCCATATCAAGGGCCGCACTGCCTGAGCCCGGAACAATATAGAGTTCACCCTCTGCTTGAAACATCTGTTTAGCCAGTGCGGTAGTCTCTTTATAAAGCTCTGCCCATTCCGTCCCGAAGTGAGGCATCATGGGAGCCGCTAACTCCTCGAGAACCTCCCCGGACAGTTCGATAGGCCCGGGAATAAAGAGCTGGTATTCTTCTTTGATCATACGGTCAACCCTCCCCTCCTTTTGTGTGTATTAAAGAATTTGCTTAAGAAAGCGCTCAACACTTTCATGTCCAGGATCATGAAAAAAATCGACCGGGGTTTTTGTGGCAACAATCTTACCGGCATCCATAAAAGATATTTTGTCGGCAGCTTCTCTGGCGAACCCCATTTCATGGGTAACAACAAGCATTGTCCTGCCTTCATCAGATAGCTGCTTCATGACATTCAGTACTTCACCAATCATTTCCGGATCAAGGGCCGAAGTCGGTTCATCAAACAAAATAAGATCTGGTTCCATTGCAAGCGCCCGCACAATTGCGGCACGCTGCTTTTGCCCCCCGGAAAGTTCTCCGGGTAGGGCTTTCATCTTTTCGGCAAGACCGACTTTATGGAAATAGGATTCAACCTTTTCGATGATTTCGGCCTTTTGCTTGTTCAAAGACTTCATTGGGCCTAACAAGGCATTTTCAAGGACCGTCATATGAGGGAATAGATTAAAGGACTGAAAAACCATCCCGCATTTTTTTCGAATAGCCCTTGCACGTTTTTTTGTTACCGCTTCTCCTTCGACAAGGATCTCTCCCGCATTAATACTTTCAAGATAGTTAATACATCGTATGAGCGTGCTTTTGCCGGCACCGCTTCTGCCGCACAGAACATGAGTTTCTCCATCGTAGAATTTCATGTTCAGATGATCTAATACAACAAGATCATCCTCAAACTGCTTAACGACATCCTTGAATTCGACCACTACTCGTTTATCCTGTTCCATATATGATAATGCTCCCTAGAGAATCGTTTTTGCTTTTATTCTTCGCTCTAAATGTTTCGAAAGATTTTCGAGAAAAAAGCAGATTACAAAGAAAAAGACGGCAACAATAACGTAGACAGTGATAGGCCGATACACAACCTGCATGATCTGTCGCGCATTGTTTAACAACTCCATAACCCCGATGGCCGAGATAAGCGTTGTATCCTTTATCAGAATAATGTATTGCCCAACAAGTGAAGGAATAATTGAAAGCCAAACTTGCGGCATGATCACATGCACCATTTTCGCAATAACGGACAAACCGATAGAATCGGCACCCTCGTGTTGTCCTTTTGGAATTGCAGAAATACCGGCACGGACAATCTCCGCAATATATGCTCCGTGATAAACAGAAAGTACCACAATGGCTGTAACAATTGGGCTGACAAAACTTCCGGAAAAGAAGACAAGCAGCAGTAATGTCAGAGGGGGCAGGCCTCTCATTGCTATGATATATGCAGAGACGATGTAGCGTATGGCTGGTATCTGTAAATAGCCAAGAATACCGATGATAACACCAAGCACTAAGGAAATAGCTACGCTTGCAGGAATGACTTCTATAAGCGCTATGACGCCGGTGCTGAGAAATTTTACTATTGTTATTATATCTGCCATAGACCTACCTCTTCACCTTATATCGTCGCTCTATCTGTTTTGAGAGAAGGGTCAAAAGAAAAAATATGAGAAGATACAGTATTGCCGAAATAATAAATCCGGAGGTGTCAAATGTTCGTGTGTATATACTGTTTGCAGTACGCGTAAGTTCACTGATCATGATCATGGAAAAAAGCGAAGTGTCTTTTATAATAATGGAAATCTGCCCGGTAACTGCGGGGACGGCGTCTCGTAGAGCTTGGGGAAGGATAGCGTAGCGAATAACAGAGAAGCGAGACAGACCAAGGCTTTCACCTGCTTCCCAGTCGCCCCTGGGCAAGGCCTCGATATAGCCCCGAATAATTTCACTGATGAAAGCCCCCTCGTTGAGAGCCACACCAATAAGACCGCAAAAAAATGCCGGCATTCGAATACCGATAAACGGCAGCCCATAAAACAAGAGAAATAGCTGTACAAGAAGCGGAGTATTTCTAAAGACCGCAATATAGGCCCGCAAAAAGCATGTTAATCCCTTCAGTCGTAAAGCAAGCAACATCGATATGAGAATCGCAAAGAGCACAGCCGCGCATGAGCACACAATAAAGTAAAACAGGGTTGTGCCGAAGGCAGACAGGATCTTAGGCCACCATTCTATCAAAACATACAAATTAAAATTCATAACCGTTCCTGTTTTCGTAGGCTTATACAATGACGCAGAAAATGGTACAGCCTCCTACCCTCAGAAAGCGGCAAAAGGCTGCTTAATGGCGGATTGCTAGTACTATTCCATCAACTTCCAACCTCGAAGGTTGGTACGTAGTCGTAGCCCATCCATTTTTTGAAAATCTCCGCATATTTTCCGTTCATCTTGATCAAGCGCATAAACATGTTGGCCGAATTTGCAAGTTTCGGCGAATCAAAACGGGTTGCAAAAGCGAGAGAGTCCCAGGCTATTGGTTCAGGAATTAATTCGAATTGATCTTTATACATTTCCATAGATGCAACGAGCTGGAGTTTGTCATTCAAATACGCATCGGCACGCATTGTCTGCAAAGCGACAGCATTATCCGCATTTGTTCCATTTGTCTTTATCTGGGCATTGGGAAAAAGCTTCTCTGCAAGTTCCTCATAAATACCGCCGGTAGTAGTGGTGAGAACAACATCTGGATTATTCAATTCGGATAGGGAATGGAATGTCCCCTTGCGCACCAAGGCATGTGCGGGAACAGCAACGAAAGGCTCGATAAATATCATCTTTCCGGCACGGGCGGTCGTTCGCGTAAGACAGGTTGTAAGCATATCGACCTGGCCCGTAAGAAGTGACGGTATGATGCCGGCCCATTCAAAGGTTCGAATCTCAAGCTCCACTCCCAATTCGTCGGCAAACATCCTGGCAAGTTCAATGGCCAAACCATCGATTTCACCTGTCTTCGGATCCTTGTACGCAAAGGGGGGGGTTCCAAGCTCCGTTGCAACAACGAGCTTACCGTCCGCAAAAATCTGATCCATTGCATCTTGAGTCCCGCCTGCAGCCATTGCGGAACCACCTGTAGCTACTGTTTTTGAGGCGCTCTGAGAACATCCCGTTAAAAAGAATCCCAAAGCCAGCGCAAAAAGGCAAAAAATGATTGCGTTTTTCTTTTTCATAAGACCTCCTTATGGTTTTGAAACGTTGTTTTATTATTTATAAACCGTCGTTCCTAATATGTCAATAAAAAACGCTCATAAAAAAAGACCTGAACATCGAAGGGATGACAGGTCTTACAAACCACAGGAAGCTCTAAACTGCCGGGAAAGGACGCTACGCTATATACCCAATATCTTTTGATATGGCATTGGCGGTTTCCATTATCCACTCAAGATAAGTATCCTTTTCGTCTTCCGAGAATCGAAACTCCGGCCAGGTAATGCTCATACCGGCGACCACATTCCCAAATCGATCCCAAATGGGAGCCGCCAGACAGCAAATATTCTCTTCGTGTTCGCCAAGATCCTCTCCATAGCCCTGATTACGGACTTTCTCGAGTTCTTTAAGGTAATCAGCTTCATTATTGATTGTCTTCGGAGTGTATTCCCGATAGCCAAGACCACGCAGAACCTCATGGAGCGTATCTTCATCGCTATAGGCCATAAGAACCTTTCCAAGCGCAGTGCAATGAAGGGGGGCTTTTTTTCCTATCCGGGACAGCAAAGACAATGAGTATTCCGCATCAACCTTATGCACATAAATGATGGACTTTGATTCTGCGTCCAAAATTGCCAAATGGACGGTTTCGCATGTTCGGTGAGCAAGCTTTATCATGTGCTTATTTGCGATCTTGTTGAGGTCATGCAAATCCAATGTCATCAATCCAATTTGAAACAGCTTTACCGTAAGGGAATAACGCTCTGTTACAGGGTCCTGAGAAACGTAATCCAATTCTTTCATCGTCTGAAGAAAACGAAAGATGGTACTTTTGGACATGTACATGCGTTTTGCCAGGTCACTAAGCCCAAGCTCCCGCTCTTTTGCCAGTTCCTCTATAATGCCAAAGACCCGAATGACCGAGGTAACAGAAGTCGAATTTTCTTGTTTCGCCATAAAATTTCCTTTTTTCGCTAGAAAACACTCTACATATATACCTAATAAGCTTCAGCGTGTCAAATATAACATACGAAGTTTCGACAAACTTGAAATGTTATTTTATTATTTACAAAACACTATTTCATTTTTTATTGACAGACACATACTTTTCCGGGATACTGCGGATATACGTACTATTTACAAGGAGGCTTCGATCGGCATGCTCATGAATATCGAGATCCAAAACCGCATCAAAGATGCTGGGATTGTGGCGGTGCTGATTTTCCATGAAAAGAAGGAGATCCGCCCCACTATTGAGGCACTATCATCCGGAGGAGTATCGGCTATAGAACTGACATTACGGACACCGATAGCTCTCGAAGCGATTACCATCGTTCATACTCATTACCCTCATATACTCTGTGGTGCAGGAACGGTACTCAGCCCACGGCAGCTCTCCGCTGCCCAGGAGGCGGGGGCCGATTTTGCCGTAGCTCCGGGGCTGAATCGAAAGGTAATGGATGAAGCGAAACGGATGGGCCTACCATTTGCCCCGGGTATCACAACTGCTTCAGATATTGAATCTGCTTTGGAGTATGATTGCACATTGCTGAAATTTTTTCCTGCCGAAAAGATAGGAGGTATAGCCTACCTCAAAAGCCTGAACGCCCCCTATCAGCACTTGGGGCTCTCGTATCTTCCACTGGGAGGTATCAATGAGGCAAATCTCACATCGTATGCAAAAGAACCGATAATTGCCGGAATCGGAGGCAGCTGGATAGCCTCCTCATCCCTTATTGCCGCAGGCGACTGGGATGCAATAGAAAAAAACGCACGATTCGCCGTAAAAAGGTTTCGGGAAGAGAGGAAGCAATGAAACACATAGTAACCTTCGGAGAAATCATGGCCAGAATCGAAATGGAAGACCACTATCGATTTCGCCAATCGCTTCCCGGTGAAGTTCGCCTAACGTTTGCCGGCGCCGAGGCAAATGTTGCAGCCTCCCTTGCCTTTATGGGAAGATCGACACAATTTGTTACATCGCTGCCTCAACATGCAATTGCAGATTCCTGCCGTGCCTTTCTCAAAAGTATGGATGTCGGTACCGATTATATCCTCAGCAGCGACTTCGGTAGGCTGGGGCTCTATTTTCTCGAGTCCGGCGCAAACCAACGCCCCAGTAACGTCATCTACGATAGAGATGATACAAGCATCAGCATGCAGAAAGCAGAAGCCTATGACTGGGATCAACTTTTTACAGATGCCCAGTGGTTTCATGTAAGTGGAATTACGCCGGCAATATCCCGTAACGCGGCAGACGCCACACTCCTGGGCATAGAAAAAGCGAAGGCCCATCAGATTCCGGTATCCTTCGATCTCAATTACCGAAAAAAACTGTGGAATTGGGGAAAAACACATAAGAAAAAAGATCTTGCTCGTAACATCATACAGAACATCATGCCCAGCATAGATGTTGTCATCGGTAATGAGGAAGACGCCTCGGATATGCTCAATATCCATCCCCAGCATGTGGATGTTAACAAAGGAACAATAGATCTGGCCGCATACGCCTCTGTAGCGAAAACTATAGCGGAACAATATCCGAATCTTCGGTATATCGCTTTTACCCTTCGAGAAAGTATTTCGGCTTCACACAACAACTGGGGAGCCATGCTGTACGACGTAAAGAACGCAAAACAGTATGCCGCACCACGTTCCGGGGATACATACACGCCCTACCGGATTACCCAGATAATCGACAGGGTGGGAGGCGGAGACGCCTTTTCGGCGGGACTCATCTACGCCCTTACCGACAGCGCACTCTCTGCACATCCGCAGGAGATCATTACCTATGCAAGCGCAACATCCTGTTTGTGTCACTCGATTCACGGAGATATGAATTACTCATCACGGGAAGAGGTCCTGAGACTCGCAGAGGGTAACGGGTCGGGGCGAGTTATCCGGTAATAGCATCCACGTCATCTGTTTGCCGATCCTCCGTATCAATTGCGCAGCCCAGGCTCTGCAGGCTATACTACGTGATAAGAGAAGGAGGATCGCCCCATGATTGCCTTTATCGCTAAGCTCCTTACCGCACTCAATGCAAACTCCCGTCCGGGAGAGATCGCGGCGGCCATTGCCTGCGGATGCGCCCTCGCCCTTATTCCTGGTGGGAATTTGCTCTGGGTAGTGCTGTTTATCCTTTTTTTTCTGCTAAGGCTTCATGTGGCAACCATGCTCGTTACCGCTGCACTATTGAAGCCTCTGGCCCATCTTGCCGACCCGCTCCTCCACAAAACAGGACTTTTCATCCTTTCCCGTTCATCCTTACAACCATTATTTATGAAGGCCTCGACGCTCCCGATCCTTCCCTTTACCCATTTTAATGATACGGTCGTCATGGGTTCCCTGATATGGTCGATCATCCTGTGGCTCCCGCTTTTTCTCCTTGGCAGGCTCCTTGTCAAAGGTTACCGTTCCCGGCTTGCCCCCAAGATCGCAGGAAGTAAGATGGTAAAGGCCTTCCAAAAGATTCCCTTAATAAAGAAAATCGGCAGCGCCATGAAAAAGACATCCGAAGCATGGGGGTATTTTGCATCATGAAAAAGCTCCCGAAACGGTTTCGAAAAGCACTCAGTCAGAAGCAGCTGCAAAAAAAGATCCTGTCGAGAATCCATCTTCCGAAGGAGAAGGAGCTCGTGCGGTCGCTTTACAAGCAGGGAGACGACGGCAGATTCAGGATGGAGATGCCTCAGGATCCCGGCACGGCGAAGCATCTGAAAAAGATCGCAAAAGCGATCGGCAAAAATAAGGGGATGGTCACCACATGGAAACTCGCTATTCTCCTGATACCCATAGCGGCCGTACTCGTTTTTTCCCTTTTTTTTGTCGATAGGCTTACCCAACACGGCATTGAGCAATCCCTTGAAGGAATATTCGGCGCGCAAGTCGACGCTGAGGAAGTGGATCTTTCGCTTTTTTCGGGCCGTATCTCCCTCGCTTCTTTAACAGTCGCCGACGAAGAAAAGCCGATGAAGAATCTCTTCGAGCTGGGACCTACGGTAATAGACATCGACTTGTCGCAATTGCTAAAACGTCGGTTCATCATTGAAAGGGCTGAGAGCCGATCCATTCTCTTCGGAACCGACAGACAGGTTTCAGGGGTGCTGGAAACGACAACGGAAGGGAACGGTTCTCAGAAAGACGTTGTAAAAAAGGAAGAGGAAAGCCAATTAGAAAAGAATGGGCAAGAGCTTATAACACGTTCGGCGCAAAGCCTCCTTGACCGTTACCAATCCTCACTAACCAGCCCGGAACTGCTTACGCAGGGAAAGGAAGAACTGGAGGAGCTTTCCGCATCATGGGAAACCAGAGTCGAATCATATGATGATCAGCTGCGAGATCTTCGACACGGGACAGAATCCCTCCTCAAAAGGGATATTGGCGATTTGAAAAGCCCGGAAGCGATTGCTTCGTATGTGAAAGAGCTTTCCGATCTCAAAACATCGGTCCAGCAAATCGGTGACGACTTCGAATCAGGGCTCCAAGCAGTGAGAGAAGATGCGGATAGGGCTTCGGCATATAGAAGGGAGATCGAGACTTCCGTGGAACGGGACAGGGCCTTCCTCAGAGAGGCGGTGGACTCCTTCAGTTCCGATGCAGTCTCTGCGATAGGGTCCAACGCCGAACGCATACTAACCGATCGTTTCGGGGCCTTGGTGCCAACGGCGAAAAAGGTTATCGGGTATATCGGAAAGCTGTCCGAGGAGAAAAAAACGAAAGAGGAGAGCTCCGATCGGAAGGAACATTCGCGACAGGGAGAGGTCATACGCTTCATCGACGATTGGCGCCCAGCTTTTTTGCTCCAATCCTTCCTTGTTGAATTCGGTGAAAGCGGCGATACCGGTTACACACGTGTATCCCTATCGGACATCTCTTCGAATCCTAAGGGCTGGAAGCGCCCCATAACCCTTTCTGTGGGAATGGTAACCGATAGTGGTGATATTGAAACGGATATGGAGGCTTCAGTCACCGACAAGGGAACTTCGGTCGATACGAAACTTAATCTGAAGCGAATCCCGGTGAAAACAGGGCCCATGTCCGAGCTCGGTATTGCGGGAATCTCGGCTCAGGCCGCATTAGCCTTACAGACGGTAATGGACCAGCATCTCACAGGCACGGGTGGAGGGGATATCCGCCTGGAAGAAATCAATTATGATTTCAGCCCTTCGCAGGACCTTCTTTCCAGAGCTGCAAAAGCGGTTCTCGCCGAAAATAACAGCATCGCATTGACGACCGATTTTTCCCTGGATAACGGAATCATCTCATCGATCACGGCAGAGACCGATCTCGATGAGAAAATCGGCAAGGCATTGATGCAATTCGGAAAACAGGAGGCCATGGCCCAGAGTGAAAGGCTACTTGCCGACTTCAATGCCTCCATAACCGAGGAGCTGGCGCAGGTTAAGGGAGCAGAAGTGGCCTTGCATGCTCTCAGCCAGGCCCTTGCGTCCGATAAAAGCGAATCCGATCAGATAGAACGGGAAATAGAGCGGCAAAAGGCAGAAGCCGAGCAAAGGGCGAAAAGGATTATCGAGCAGAAGGCCGACGAGGGAAAGAAGGCCCTGGAATCCCTTGGCAAGTCCTTTGGTTTCTAACAGATCCACCGTTCCTCTTTGCCGAGAGCATCCCGATATCGAATCTCACATCGGAGTTCGTTCAGGTCCACATCAAGTATCGCCTGATCTCCGCCGCTTCCCGTCCGCACGATGCTGAGCCTGCTGTCGTCACTGTCGGCAAGGGCAAAGGTGCCCCCAAAGGCCGGGGTATGTGAGCGAAAGCGCATGAGCCGAAAAAGCCGTTTATTCACCGGCCGTTCTATTTCAACAGCAATCTCATCGAGACTGTAGGGATGGCGGTTGATATCCCGACCCTGCTTGGTTTGCTCAATGAGATCGGTATCGTTCCGTCCCGAAAGTGCTCCAACATAATAGACTTGAGGGATGCCTGGTGCGAAAAACTGGACGGCCCTGGAAAGGATGTAGGCATCATCATCTTCACCGGTAGCGGAATAGTAGGTACAGTTGATCTGATAGATATCGAGGTTGTTGTACTCTTCCGACGAATATCTCCGGTTGACATTGGAACCCCGTTCATAAAGAGCATCAACGGTTTTCTCTATCTCCTCAGAAGAAAGAAGATCGGCTGCATCGACAACTCCGATACCATCGTGGGTATCCAGGGTGGTGATTTGGTTGTGCGGAGAAATCATCAGCCACTCCTTGAGCCTTCTGCTGCTGCCGCTGAAGATGGTATGAAGCAGCAGCATGGGAAGGGCGAAATCATATACGCGATAGCCCTTGTTCGCAAGCTTCAGCTGAATCGAGTAGTGCTCATGGATCTCGGGCAAGATCTCCACACCATATTCGGCCACGATCGTTTGGATTCGATGCAGGAGCTCCCATACATCGGGCTCCACAAAGAAGCAGTTGGTACCGAGCCTCTTCGTCACGTAGGCGAAGGCGTCGAGGCGAAGCATGGATATGCCGTGACTGCAAAGGGAACGAAGGTTATCCTCCAGAAACGCCGTACCGACGGGAGAGGCAATATCGAGGTCGATCTGTTCCTCGCTGAAGGTACACCACAGGGTATCTTCACTTCCGTCCGGATGTATCACTCCGGTAAGAGGTGCCCGTGGTTTTCTGGTATAGATTTTTGCCAGATCACCGGGAGGGATCTCCCCCGAAGGATGAAACTTGCGCACATTGAGGAAAAGGTCCGCCCAGGGGCTTTTACCTCCCCGTTCAAGAAAATCAAGGAATTGAGGGGAGTGCCGCGAGATGTGGTTGACCATAAAATCAACCACGATATCATACCTGCCGGCGAGGCCTTCCACCGCCTTCCAGTCACCGAACTGCGGATCGACTCGATCATACCCAAGGGGTGCAAAGCCGCGGTCTGCCGAAGAGGGATAAAAGGGAAGAAGATGAATCCCGGTAAAAAGATCGGGAAAATAGCGTTCCAGAGCAGTAGATAGTTCTTCGAGATTGATGCCGAGACTATCGGGATAGGTGATAAGTTGAACGCCGTTTTTCATGTGTAAAGGTTCCTCCTCATATTAGGCGGTATCACGTTCGATAAGGGTTACAGGAAGTCGTATCACTTCCGGGATCTGTCCGAAACTGCCGCGGAAGGCCAGCTCTATCATTTTCGCGGCAAGCCGACCGGACTCGTCAAGCTGCTGATCGATCGTCGAAAGGCCGATAAATTCGGCCGCCTCGATGTTATCGTACCCGAGGATAGCAAGATCACCAGGCACCTGAAGCCCCGCGTTCCGGGCGATGCGATACAGAATCAGGGCATCATAATCGCTGGCGGCAAAGACCACCTCGGGAAGAAATTTTCCCGAAATAAGCTTACGGGCCGCCCCACGTGCATAATAGGCCCCGGCATAGTGAAAGCAAATGTGCTCTTTCTCCATCTCTATTTCCCCGGCCCCAAGCCTCTCGGAAAAGGCTTGAAAGCGACTACGGGCCGAATCGACCACATAATCGGGATGCCCCCCTTCACCAAGGAAAGCAGGATGGCGGTACCCTTTACGAAGCAGGTACTCAGCGGCAATCCTTCCTCCCTCCTGGTTATCCGAAAGGATCGAACAGACATATTCAATACGCGTTTCAAGGCTCACCAGCGGCATACCCCGTCTGCGAAAAAGCATAAGGGCCTCCTTGTCAAGCGGAAGAGCCATAACAACAACGCCGTCGACCCGGTCCCCTGCCGAAAGCATTGCAAAAACAGAATCAAGCTGGCCGCGATTTTCCACCGAATAGGTGGTTATCTCATATTCGCGGGGAGACAAATGCTTGCTGAGCCCCCGAATTCGCTGGACAAAAGAGTAAGACCAGGCAAAGGGCGCTACCACACCTACCCGTTTCAAACCTACCCGGGCCCTGGCTACCGCTTCCGAGGTCGGAGAGAAACCGAGCCTTGTCATGACCGAGAGAATACGTGAACGGGTAACAGGGGCTACCCTTTCGGGGTGGTTCATGACACGGGAAACGGTGGCGATGCTGACACCGGCTTCCCGGGCGACATCATAAATCGTTGAATCGTTTCTCACAGCATGCTCCGAATGTAAGCTCTTACATCGGTACTATACTGAGTGACAGAACGTGGGTCAAGGCGCAAACGCTTGCTCAAAACAATACGATGATATAGCGTAGCAAAAAAGAGGAGAGAAAATGGAACGTGTAGCACACTATATCGAAGCATTGTATGCAGAGAAAAAGGGGCTTAATAAAAAAGAATACATAGATCAAACTGCACTCAAAGCCTTTATACCCGTTGTCGACGATGATGTTGCAAGGATCTTGCAATTGCTTATTATGCTGAAACGTCCTGCCAGAATTCTCGAAATCGGGACCAGCATCGGCTACTCAACAAGTTCAATGGCAAAGGCAATACAAACATGGGATGGCAGGATAACAAGTATTGAATACGACGAACGGGTTGCGGCTCAGGCCCAAGAAAACTTTCGAAGAGAGGGGGTCGATGATGTGATAGAACTCGTCATCGACGATGCACGAAAGGCCCTTCCCCGTTTGGAACCGCAGTATGATCTCATTTTTCAGGATGCGGATAAACACCTCTATCCCGACCTTTTCGAAGAGTGCGTGCGCTTATTAAAGCCAGGTGCCCTTTTTCTTGCTGAGGACACCCTCTTCCCCGTCATCGATTTGGATCCGAAATGGCACGGCCTTATTGCGCCTATCGAACGCTTTAACAAGCTCATCGCCGGAGACGAGAGGATCGTCAGCACGATCCTGCCGGTCGGAGACGGTCTGACGATTGCCATCAAAAAGGCGCCGTAGTTTTTCCTTGTCGATTGAAATTCGCCGAGTGATTCGCCATACTTCCATCATTCCATCCCCCATAAGGAGGTGACCCATGAATCGTGTTCTTATCATCGGGGCCGGCGGAGTCGGCCGGGTAGTCGCTCATAAGTGTGCACAACTACCGGAAACCTTTCATTCCATCATGCTTGCAAGCCGCACAAAAGCGAAGTGCGATCAGATAGCCGAAGAATTGCCGAGAGCGATCGAAACGGCACGGGTCGATGCCGATAACGTTTCGGAATTGGCAGCCTTGATGCGTTCATATAAGCCCGACCTCGTTATCAATGTAGCCCTTCCCTATCAGGATCTCACCATCATGGATGCCTGCCTTGAGGTGGGGGTGCACTACCTCGATACGGCGAATTACGAGCCGAAAGAGGTGGCTAAATTCGAATACTCCTGGCAATGGGCCTATCAGGATAAATTTGAAAAGGCTGGATTGATGGCCCTGCTCGGCAGCGGTTTCGATCCCGGCGTGACAAACGTCTTCACCGCCTATTTAGCCCGCCACCAGTTCGACGAACTTGAGGAGATTGAAATCGTCGATGTCAACGGCGGAGACCACGGAAAACCCTTCGCAACCAACTTCAACCCCGAAATCAACATTCGGGAGGTAACGGCCTCCTGCCGTCACTGGGAATCGGGAGGTTTCATCGAAACCCCGCCAATGAGTGCATCCAAAGCCTTTACCTGCCCGGAAGGTGTGGGAACCTATACCATCTACCGTCTCTATCACGAGGAACTGGAATCCCTGGTAAAGCACATTCCAAGCCTGAAAAAGGCCCAGTTCTGGATGAGCTTTTCAGAAAACTACCTGAAACATCTGGAAGTACTCCAAAATGTCGGCATGACCAGCATCGAGCCGGTAGACTACAAGGGGACAAAGATCATTCCCCTCCAGTTTCTTAAAGCCGTGCTGCCGGAACCGGCAAGCCTCGGTCCCGATACCAAAGGAGAGACCTGCATCGGTGTCATCGGTCGGGGACGGAAAGAAGGAAAGAGCCGCGATGCCTATATCTACAACATCTGCAGCCACGAGGCAGCCTATGAAGAGACCAACAGTCAGGGCGTCAGCTATACGACAGGCGTTCCGGCAATGGTCGGTGCAAAAATGATGCTCGAAGGAACGTGGAGTGGAAAAGGGGTGTATAACATGGAGCAGTTCGACCCCGATCCCTTTCTCGACGATCTCGCAAGGTACGGTCTGCCGTGGAAGTTGACTATTTCGGATTAGAGGGATTTCGGCCGGAAGCGGTCCCCTCTCCCTGTTTTGTCGTCGACAAAGCGGCCATCAGGAAAAACCTGGCAATACTTGACTCAATACAGAAAACAAGCGGTGCCCGAATACTTCTTGCCCAAAAGGGCTTTTCGATGTTCAGCCTCTACCCGATGATCTCGCAGACCCTTAAAGGGGTCTGTGCGTCGGGGGTTTATGAAGCGAAACTGGGAAGGGAAGCGTTCGGAAAGGAGGTACACACCTACAGTCCCGCATTTGTTCCGGAGCAGTTTGAAACGATACTCGAACTTTCCGACCATGTCGTTTTCAACTCTTTCTCACAGTGGGCACGATTTCGAAGCAGTTGCCTTTCCTTTGAAGGGAGGGTGTCATGTGGAATACGGGTAAATCCGGAAGTATCCACTGCCGCTGTCAGGCTGTATGATCCCTCGGCACCGGGGAGCAGGCTTGGTGTCACGGCTGCCGAATTCCGGCCGGAACTCCTTGACGGAATCGAGGGGCTCCATTTCCATGCGCTCTGCGAACAGAATGCCGACGATCTTGAACGGGTCCTTAAGGGCTTTCATCACTCCTTTGGAACATGGGCCGGGAGGATGAGGTGGATCAACTTCGGCGGCGGGCACCATATCACAAGAAACGACTACGACAGAGCCCTACTCTGTCGACTCATTGAGGAGTGTTCCGATCGCTACGGCGTTGACGTCTACCTCGAACCTGGCGAAGCAGTAGCCCTCAACAGCGGCGTGCTGGTAGCCACGGTTCTCGATATCATACAAAACGACGGCAGGATAGCGCTTCTCGACACCAGTGCGGCGACCCACATGCCCGACGTACTGGAGATGCCCTATCGGCCTGAGATTGCCGGAGCAGGAAAGCAGGGAGAGAAACGGTACACCTACCGTCTCGGCGGCAGCTCCTGCCTTGCCGGCGATGTGATTGGCACCTACTCCTTTGATACCCCTTTAGAGCCGGGCAGTCGCCTGGTCTTTGGGGACATGGCCCACTACTCGATGGTAAAGACCACCACCTTCAACGGAGTCCCCCTTCCTGCCATCGCCACCTATGATTCGGCGACAGGCACGCTGGAAGTGGTAAAACAATTTGGATTTGAAGACTTCAGGGAGCGTTTGTCATGAACTATCGATCGTTTCTCGGTGAGGAATTAACCGAACAGCAGAAAAGTGAAGGACTCTTTCACATCATTCCGGTTCCATTTGAGGCGAGTGTCTCCTACGGGCACGGTACCGCCGGAGGTCCGGAGGCCATTCTCGAAGCTTCACAGCAGCTCGAACTATGGGACGGCACAGGGATTCCCGCCCTTAGAGGAATTGTTACGGACAAGGCTGTTGAGGCAGAAAAGGCTGACGCCATGGTCGAGGCCTGCGCGGCAAAAGTGATAGAGGCCCTTGGAAAAGAGAGAGTTCCCATCATACTGGGGGGCGAACATACCGTCAGCGTCGGGGCCTTCTACGCTCTTGACCGATGGCGCAAGGAAACAGGCAAGGAAATCGGCATTGTTCAGATTGATGCCCACGGAGACCTGCGAAGCGATTATCGCGGTATTCACATGAGCCATGCCTGTGTGATGCGCCGGGCCGTAGAGCTGGGATTTCCCATATTTCAGGTGGGGGTCCGCAGTATATCCCCCGAAGAAGTTACATTTCGGAACGAGCAAAAGGCCCTGAGGCCGGAGTCCATCGGCTGGCTGGACGCAGCGGAGGCGGTTAGGCGACAGGTCGATATCATCCCCCTCCCCGATACTTTTCCTGAACATGTCTATCTTACGATCGACATCGACGGTCTTGATCCCGCCCTCTTCCCCTCGACAGGAACCCCGGAACCAGGCGGCCTTTCATGGTATCAGACCATTGATATGATCACATCACTGACCAGAAGCCGAAATGTAATCGGTTTCGATCTTGTCGAGCTTGCTCCTGTTCGGGATCGCAACGCCGACCCCTTCGGAGCAGCCAGACTCATCTACGAAGTAATGGGTCTGGTCGAACGGAACTGTCGGCCGGAGAAAAAACAGGGATAAAGGCGTTTTTGTTCAGGTTCCGTAGGGATTTGAGATATTTCTCCAGCGGCCGGTCCTTTCACCGTCGAAATGTACTTCAAGCAATGCAAAATGGCCAAGACCGGCCGCCCATGAATCAAAAAAAACTTCACCCTTTATAGGAATCCCGCGGACGAGATCCAAGCCTCCGCCGCCGTCTCCCCGGATCGTGCCGCCCACGATAGCCTCGTGCCGGCCCCCTTCGCTGTCCACGAGCAAAGCATCGGAGAAACCAAGCCACTGGCCGGAAAGCTCGGTAGAAACCAAAAAGGTACAGACCAAATGGTCGTTCCGAACATCCACAGCGCTCAGCCTGATCGAAATATCATCAATCAGTATCGTCGGCTCAAATTGAGAAGGCCCCACCGCTTCTCGAGAACCACCTGAGGCCATAGGAGGAGTAACCTCGGTTATAGGTTTGCCGCCTACCTCAAAATGAACAGCACCGTGATAGATTTTCCCACTATTGTTATCTTTCAGGAAAATTTCAATACGATGTTTCCCCCGCAGGGCCGAGGGCGCAATGGTAAAAAAGCGTTCACGGCGGAAAGTCCAGTCTATTCCCTCCTGAAATCCGCTGTAGGACTCGGTATCGGTCATGTGACTTAAATGTCCATTTATATAGTATTTAAAATTCCAGGAAACAGAGCCCTTCCCCTGCCGAATCCGTAAGTCGTTTACAACGATAAGCGTCTTGAAGGTTTCACCCGGCCGAAACAAGGGGTCCACGAGCTGCTTGACATCCCCGGAAGCATTATCGTCCCCCTCTACGATCCAGAAGCGATCAATTTCATTCCCGACAACAGAGAAAATTGCAAAAAAAAGAAAGAAAAATAATAAGACGAGCCTCGGAGTCCCCATTACAATTGAGACACACTCCGCGACGGTATATACTCTATTCTTCATAAGGGCACTGTAACCCGTCACTGCTAAATTGGCAAGAAGAGTAGGATGTGAAGATGCAGGAATCAATTCTCATGGCTTTTCAGGGCATTTCGACCCCTTTTCTTGATCATCTGGTCCAGCTGATCACCATGTTTGGTGAAGAAACGATCATGGTCGTCGTTCTGTGCTGGATCTACTGGAATGTTTCAAAGAGGGAAGGCTCCAACATTGCCCTCCTGCTACTCCTATCGGTAGCGGTAAAGGGCTTTCTCAAGCTGATTTTCGGCGTTCCGCGTCCCTATGAACTCCTTTATGCCATTAGCGCAAAGCGACTCGAAACCGCTACGGGATACAGTTTTCCCAGCGGTCACACACAGGCTGCGGCGACCTTCTATTTCGCATGCGCCGCCTCTCTTCCCGAGCGTTTTAGGAAAGAAGCAATAGGCTGTGCTCTGGTCATTACCGCTCTGGTAGCTCTAAGCAGACTTTACCTCGGGGTACACTGGCCGACCGATGTGGCGGCAGGCGCGATCCTCGGGGTTCTCTTTGCATTGCCGCTCTTTTTCTACCGCCCCTCCATCTTTTCACGAATCCCGATTATTGCCGTCGTGCTGTTTACCGCAGGAGTAGTTGTCGCTTCTATCGACAAATCCGTAGGCTGGAACCTCAAGGGAGTCGAAGCCGCAACAAAATCGGCGGGAATGCTTTTAGGTTTGGCCGTGGCTCGCAGAATGGAACAGCGGCTCGTTGCCTTCGAGTGCCATGCGCCACTTTCCAAAAAGGTCATCAGATTTCTCGTCGGGATGACCACGACTCTGTTTTTGAGCCTGCTCTTGAAACTTTTCATTCCCGAGAATCCGATCGGCGGCGGATTGGCCTACCTCGTTATAGGCTTATGGGTTACGGTCTGGTACCCGGCTGCCGCAATGAAGGTATCGCTTTTCGAAAAGACCCAACGCCACCCGCGGGAGAGGTGAACCAAATGGTACGGATATCGGCGACCACCAGGATTCGTAACACTACCCTTGCCTTTATGGCACCATATCAATATACTTACAGTACGAAATAATTTCGTTGTGTTCAGGCCGTTTTCCTATTCTGTGATCATTTCCCGGACAGAGGAGGAAAATATGCATGATAAAAAACGAATTATGATGATCTCTACCCATGGATACGTGGCGGCCGATCCACCCCTCGGAGCCCCCGACACGGGAGGACAGGTGGTCTATATCCTCGAACTGGCCAGAAAATTGGGGCAGTTCGGTTATGATGTCGACATTTGGACCCGACGTTTTGAGGACCAACCGGACACCGACATAGTAGACGAACATGTTCGGGTCCTGAGGGTCCCCTGCGGCGGAAAAGCCTTTATCCCGAAAGAGTACCTTGTTCGATCCATTCCCGAATGGGTGGAAAACACAAGAAAACGCATCAAAAAAGAAAAGCTCAACTATAGTTTTATCAATAGCCACTACTGGGATGCCGGTGTTGCAGGTCAACATCTGGCACACCAGCTCTCAATTCCCCATGTTCATACACCCCACTCCATTGGAACCTGGAAACAGAAACAGATGCTTACCGATTTTCCCGACAGTGAGGAGGAATTTGAAGAGCGTTATAATTTCACGGAGCGCATACGAACAGAGGGGCAGCTCTATCGTTCCTGCGATCTGATTACCGCAACAACCCCGATCCAGGTGGATCTCATCCAAGAGGCCTACGATATCGACCAGGAAAAAATACGCATGATTCCGCCAGGCTATGATGACAATCGCTTCTTTCCCGTCGGGCCCTCCACAAAGGCGGCACGAAAAGAACGCCTCGGCTTCGGTCCGGCAACGATTTTTGCGGTCAGCAGGCTCGCTCATAATAAGGGCTTCGATCTGTTGATTGATGCCTTTAGTGTTGCCGTACAACGAATTCCCGAAGCAGAACTGGTCTTGGCGATAGGACATGAAGACAGAAATGAAACGGAACAGGCAATCTATGAAACACTTCTCGATCGGGTTTCTCAATATGGATTGGGAAATCGAGTCAGGTTTACCGGTTTTATCGCCGACGAAGATCTTCCCGATTACTACCGTGCGGCAGATCTATTCGTTCTCTCTAGTCGATACGAACCCTTCGGCATGACAAGCATCGAGGCAATGGCAAGCGGAACCCCGGTAGTTGTGACCGCCCACGGAGGGCTCGCCAGGGTTCTCAGCTTTGGAGACAACGCCCTCATTGCCGACCCCTTCGACAGTGAGGAGTTCGGAATAGCCATCTATCAAGCCCTGCACTACCGACGTCTTCGCAGACGACTTTCAAGCAGAGGGGCGGCACTTGCCCGATCCAGATTTACCTGGACAGGGATTGCACAGCAGCTGCTTGACGCCGTCGATACCTGTACAGATGCGTTTGAGGAGGATGAATGAAGAAAGCGGCACGACTCTTTTCTTCCGATCTTGACGGAACATTGATTGGCAAGCCGGATGCTACGGTCTCATTCAAGCGATCATGGGAAGGGTTACGCAGGAAAAAAGGAAGTGCCGCCCCCCTGCTTGTTTACAACAGCGGCAGGCTGCTCTCTCATACCTTTGAGCTGTTGAAGCAGAGCGACCTTCCTGATCCCGACTATCTCATCTGCGGGGTAGGAACCCTTATCTACGACTTCCGGAAGCGGGAACTGATTAAACGCTTTGCCGAAACCCTCAATACGGGATGGGATCTGAAAACGGTCAGGGCTTGCCTCGATTCATTTCCCGATACCGAGGAACAGCCGCCCAAATATCAAAACGACTTTAAATCAAGCTGGTATATCCATGACGCCACACCAGAGCGTCTTCAGGAAATCAAAGATGCCCTGCGCGGACTCGGACTATCGGTCAATGTGGTCTACTCATCGAGCAGAGATCTTGATATTCTTCCCCAGTACGCCAATAAGGGAAATGCCCTTGCCTGGCTTCTGAAGCGAATAGAAATCGAAGCCGAAGAGGTGATTGTCGCCGGAGATACCGGCAACGACAGCTCCATGTTCACCATCAGAGGCGTCAGGGGAATCATTGTCGAGAACGCTCAGCCGGAGTTGTTTTTGGCGACTATGGAGTTGCCCACCTATACGGCTGGGCGGCCTTTTGCCGATGGGGTCCTCGACGGGCTTCTCCACTACGAACTCATCGAAGAAATTGCGGATATCAGTGATATAGAACTAGTTCACAGCCAATTCGATCCCAGATTCCATAGTGTAGTAAACTCAGACGCTTTCAAGAGCCTGAGTGAATCACAGCACGGGCTGATCAACGAAGCCTATCAGGAGGCGGTAAACGCTTTAAAACGCTGTATTACCCCAAAAGGTTTTTCGGCCTGCAGCCTCGACGACAATATCCTCGACGCTACCGATTCAAACTACAAAAGCATATGGGCCAGAGACGGAGCGATTGTTGTCATGAACAGCCTATCCCTCAAGGACCCTGATATTCAACGATGCCAGCACGCAACCATGGAAACCCTGCTTTCCCATATCACGCCAAGAGGACAGGTGCCGAGTAATGTCTCAATCGACACAGGAGAGCCTGATTATTCCGGTATCGGAGGCATCGCCTCCATCGATTCCGGGCTCTGGCTGGTGATTGCCTTTTATCACTTCATACGAGAGACCAGAGATTACCAGTTTCTTCGCAGCTGGGCGGGCGAAATCAAAAACGCCATGAATTGGCTCGAGGCACAGGACAGCAACAACGATTCGCTTCTTGAAATCCCGGAAGCAGGTGACTGGATGGATCTTTTCGGAAGAAGCTATAATATCCTATACGACGAGGTCCTCTGGTACAATGCAAATCTCTGCCACGGCAGAATTGCCGAACTATTGGGCGACTTCGATACCGCAGGGCAGCGGCTGCGAATGGCCCAACAGATCAAAGAAACCATTAACCGCAAGTTCTGGCCCTCGATACACAGCGATGCCATCAAGGCTTTTTCCGATCAGCAATTCTCCATGGGAGATACATCTTATCTTCTTGCCGAGATTACCCCCTTCGGTTTTGACTGGCGCTGCGATGTTTACGGCAATATTCTTGCAGCCCTGTTCAATGTGCTATCCGCCGAGCGGGCAAAGATTGCCTTTCAGTTTATGTGGGGAGTCGGGGTAAACGAACCGGCTCCGGTGGCCAATCTTTATCCGCCTGTCAATGCAGGAGATCCTGCTTGGCGCACCTATTATACCGTAAATTTACTCAACCTCCCCCACCACTACCACAACGGAGGTATATGGCCCTTTATCGGAGCCTATTGGGTGATGTTTATCAGCAGGCTCGGCCTCAGAGACCTTGCCCAGCAAGAATTGTTTCGGCTTGCGCTGGTCAATCATGAAGGGATTGAGCATGAGTGGGAGTTCAACGAATGGGTACACGGCAGAACCGGCAGGCCGATGGGAAAAAGATATCAGGCATGGTCTGCCGCCGGTTTTATCGGAGCTTATTATGCGCTACAGCTTGAAGCCGATAACTCGGAGCAGTAGCAGAAGCTGCAACCACCATTATTCCGGACACCGGGATACCACCCCAAAAGAGGGGCGGTACCGATCAGTACCGCCCCCGCATATTTCGAAACGCCTTCATTCCAGGAATCACAAAAGGCGACTTATATCACGTTTCACGTAGCAGCGTATTCCCTCTTGTTCAAACTTCTCCTTGAGCAACTTCAGATCGGCTACAAGAACATCTATTTGATCATCCTCCATAACGATATAAAACATAACATTCTTCTCCGGCCAAATAGCCGAAGCTTCTCTCCGGCCGTGACGGCCACGGCCGAAAAGGGGAGAAAAAAGGGAAAAGTTATCCCTGAATCCGTGGGCCTCCAGTACCTCGATAATATCTTCCTCGATGGATTGGTTTGCAATGATATTCATTTCAATCATTTGTTGCCCTCCTCTTTTTTCTTCTTCCGAAACCATTTACGGTCCCTGTTGATGAGCGAATAGACCACTGGCGTAACAAAAAGCGTAAGGAAGGTACTTGCGACAAGTCCGCCGACGATGGTTTGACCGATGGCCTGAATAGATTCGGTGCCCTCAGACCCGAAAAATCCCATAGGGACCATTCCGAGAATGGTGGTAAGACTTGTCATCAATACCGGCCGCAATCTGCTTCTGGCACCGGTCTGGACCGCCTCCATCAGCGGCACGTCCTTGTGGCGCAATAGGTTCGTATAATCGACAAGTACGATTCCGTTGTTTACGACGATCCCGACAAGAACAACCATTCCAACGATCGAAAAAAGACTAAGCGGTTGGCCCAGCAGGGTATAGACAAAGACAACTCCGATAAGCAGCATCGGTATCGAGAAAAAGATGATAAAAGGATCGACAAGAGATTCAAACAGACTCGCCATCACGGCAAAAACCATGATGATGGCTATGACCATAACGATGACCAAAGGCCCACCCATTCGGGATATATCCTCGGCCTCGCCGCTGAAAGAAAGCGTCACTCCGTCGGGAACCACAAAAGAGGTACTAAGATACTCCTGGAGCATCGCATTCACCTCGGTTGCTGTAGTATCGGAGGTGATATCAGAGGTTACATGGACGACACGCTTTTCATCCTCGCGATCGATATCCTCAGGTCCTGCCGTCAACTCGAAGGAGGCGATATTGGAAAGCGGGATTGCTTCCTTCGAGGAAGAAATGACGGATAGAGAGCTAAGTACCGTCTCGCTGTTTCGGTCTTCTTCCTTCAAGCGAACCAGTACATCCAGCTCATCGCCGTTGAGCCAATAGGTAACCGGAGCATCGCCGTCCACAAGGTCGCTCACCGCAGAAGCCACATCGGAAACTGTCAGGCCGAGGGCAGCGGCGCGATCTTTATCAATAACAATACGGTATTCGGGGGCACCGTTCTCAAGAGAAGACAAAGGATCGACGATTTGCGGCAGATCGCGAATAAGATCACGTATCTTGGACGCAGTTTCCCCAGCAAGAGTGAGATCGCTGGAAATCACCTCGATATCGACGGGGTCGCTGGTACCGCCAAATCCTCGTCCCGAAGGAAATTTGAAACTGGCGTTGGGTATCTCATTCAGGTAGGGCCGCAGTTTCTTCTTGATCGTCGTAGGGTTGTCGATCTGATCTTCAAGATCCGGCAGCATGATCTCGATACTGCCTTCACCCGATTCCACCGTTATGATGATATTTTCGTAACCTTTGATCTCTTTTTCGATCGTTTTGCGCATCTCCATCAAAACGGCTTCGGTGCTATCAAGTGCCGTACCAACGGGCATGGTAAGATCGATGGTAACCTCGTCGTCAGAATCGGAATTGGGTTGGAATTGAAGCCCCATGGTGGACAATTGTGCAAGAGACAGCAGGAAGAGAACAATTACCAAAGTCAGGACAAGGGCCCTGTTCCTCAGTGCAAAACGAAGCGCCGACGCATAGCCGTCTTCAAAGGCTGTGAAACCCTTTTCCGATATGGTATCCAACTTTCGAAGCAAAGGATTTTTCAGCGGTTTCTGCTTTCGGGAATAGACCTTGAGATACGTACTGCTCAAGGCAGGGACGACCATGAGCGCGACAGCAAGGGAGGAAAGCAGAGAGATAACAATGGTGAAGATCATATCCTGAAACATCTGGCCAAGCATCTCAAGATCGTCTTTCCAGATGATCATGGGGATGAACACACAAAGGGTCGTCAAGGTGGAGGCAACGATGGCCGTGACCATCTCTCTGGATCCCAAAATTGCGGCAGCATGCAGCTTTGCCCCGCGTTCCCGATATTTGTAGATGTTTTCAAGGATGACGATGGAACTATCAACAATCATTCCCAGGCCGAGAATCAATCCGGTGAGGGATATCATGTTTAACGTCAGCTTGAAAAAGAACATCGCTCCGAGGGTAATTAAAAGGGAGATGGGAATGGATATACCGATGATCAATGTACTTTTGATGTTTCGCAGGAATACAAAGAGGATAAGCATGGCAAGAGCGGCACCTTGCAAGGCAGAGATGTAGACCTGATTCAAAAGAGTGGAGATCATGGTTGTCGTATTGTAGAGGATATCGACCTTTACCTCTGGAGGAAGGCTCTTATTGATCTCGGGAAGGGCCTCTCTAACCGCATTTGCAATCTGCACGGTATTGGTATTGGTCTCGTTTCTGATCACCATCGATACCGAAGGAGAACCGTTTACATAGACCCTCGTGTCTGAATCTTTTTCGTCAAGATAGACGTCGGCAATATCTTCAAGACGGACTACGTTGGAACGATTGACCGAACCTGAGGAATTGTTTGTATCGATACTGGCCACAACGGTCCTGCGAATATCGTCTAAGCTGCCGAAACGTTCGTTGATACGCAGGTTGTACGACATTCCTCCTTTTTCAAAGTCTCCGCCGCTAAGGAGCACATCCTGGGCTTTAAGGGCCGACTCTACCGTCGAAAAGGAAATACCGTATGCCGCCATCCTGTTGAGAGAGAGATCTACCTTCACCTCTTTGGTCTCACCTCCACGGACATCTGCCGAGGCAACGCCCTTGATACGTTCCAGTCTCGGCTGAATGGTGTCTTCGGCAAGCTGCGTCAGGACATCGGAGCTTTCCTCTCCCGAAACCATCAATAGCATGATGGGCATCGAGCTGCTGTCGAATTTCAGAATCTGAGGGGATCCGGCATCGTCGGGCAGCGCCGAAGTAACACGCTCAAGGGAATCACGTATGTCGTTTGTGGCGTCGTCAAGATCCGTGCTGTAATCAAACTTCAGACGGATAAGACTCGATCCCTCCATAGAGGTTGAGGTGATTGATTCTATTCCGCTTACATTGGAAAGCTGTTTTTCCAGAACACTGGTAACTCCATCCTCAACCTCCTCGGGACTGGCGCCGGTATAGGTCGTCCGAACCATGATCACGGGATAGTCGGCCGAGGGAAACATCTCAACAGCAAGATCGGGAACCATAAAGAGGGAAAGCCCGACAAGCAAGGCCGTTACAACCAGTATGGTGACGGGACGCCGTACCGATAACTCTGTAATATTCATCTATTCCTCCACGGCATCCGGATCGTTGACCATCCGCACAGGAGAACCATCGGTTACGGAAGAGACTCCCTGGGTAACTACAAGTTCATTTTCGGAAAGGCCCGAAAGGACCTCGACCATTTCATCCGATTTCAGTCCCAGGCTTACCACCCGGCGCTCCACACTATTATCGTCCTTGACGACATATACAACGGAATCATCGTAATAGTTTGAAACAGCGTCGGACGGGACCGCGATACAATCACGGCTTTCCCTGGTGATGAGTTTCATCGAAGCAAACATTCCGGCTCGAATACGGGAATCCTGATTGACTATTTCGAGTTTGACTTCCATGGAACGGGATTCGTTATCTACGACGGGATTAAGCTGAACAACCCCGGCATCGAAAACCGTGTCAGGAAAGGCTTCGAAAAAGACCTCTGCGTGAAGCCCCAATTTGAGATAGGTAATGTATCGTTCGGGCACATAGGTTATAAGGGATAGTTTCGTAAGATCACCAACGACGGCCACCGAGGTGGAAGTGGAAACGGTGTCTCCGACATTCACATTCACATCGGTAATCGTCCCTGAAATCGTCGACGGAATCGGACTTCGGCTGTAAAATTCGCCGGGAACCGAGGGGTCAACGATGGCAACCACATCGCCCTTTTTCACGAAATTGCCGGGATCAACGTTTCGCACGACGATCTTGCCGGCCACATCCGGATAGATATCGACCGAAACATCGCTTATGACATCACCATTTACACGAATAAACTGACTCACAGTCTGTCTTGCGGCATATTCGGCCTCAACGGCGACCGTGGAAGATTCTCCCGATTCATCTGAAGATTTCTGCTGTGCAGTAGACGCGCCACCTGCACCTTGGCCTCCCGGCATGCCGCCTTTTTGTCCTGAAGCGGCACCAGAGCCTTTAAGTATCAATGCGATACCTGCAAAACCTGCAGCTATTATCAACAAGAGTATGATCTGAATTATCCGATCGCCTTTTTTCGTCTCCATGCAATCACTCCTTATCCGCTTTGTTCAACTCATCCAGAGATTCAATACCAAGGGCTCCGCGCAACGTAATAAGATCACTCATGTAATCATATTGGCTGTCAAGAAGGTTTTGCCGAGCGGTCAAAAGATCCTGCTGAGCATCATCAAGGGTAATACGGTCGCTTTTTCCACGTGAAAAACTTTCTTCGGTCATCGCGTAGGATTTTTCCGATAACTCCAGATTCAACTTGGAAAGCTCGATATTCTCACGATCCGTATTGATCGAATTAACGACATTGATAATCTCCAGACGGGCGTCCTGAATCAATTGATCAAGAGAGAGCTGGGCCTTTTTTATAGAATCTTCAAGTTCTTTGATTTCCAGATCCGTAGATGAACCGGGAATATAATTATCCAAACCCAAGGAAACTCCGATTGAAAACGCAAGTCCGGTTTCCTGGGAAAAATCCTGCCACGTGCCGGAAGAAAACGGCTTGGAATAATCTTCCGACACAGTGGCAGAAAGAGAGATCGATGGTAAATGTCCGGTCTTCCGAGAGTAACGAAGTGAACTTTCAAGCAGTTCTAAACTATTTTGCTGAGCCTTGATATCCGATCGATTCGCAAGGTACTGCTCAACCAATTGAAGGGCGTCCAACTCATAGGCATCAACATCGAGGGAACCTTCCAGGGAAACCTCTTGAGAGGGGTCAAGTCCGAGAACTACCAGGAATTCCTTTAAGCGATTCTGATATGCGGCTTTAAGAGAACTATAGGTGGGTTTCAAATTCGCAACATTAACCCGCTCCTGAAGGACATCCAATTCAGGAACCAGACCATTTCTAAATTTTTCCCGAACCTGCTCATATCTTCGCTGAGCAAGTTCAATATCGTTCTTCTGTATCTCAAGATTTCCCCGACTAGTGAGGAGATAATAGAATTCGCTCTCTACATTCATCTTGAGCTGTAAAACGGCATCATCATAACTGATTTGAGAACCTTCCAAGTTAATTTGAAGCTGCCTCATCGACTCCTTGAGCCCGGGAGAAACAGTATAGGTCAATGAAAGCCCCGGACTTACTCCAAGCTTTGTCAAATCCGTATCATCATCAGCGTAGCTCGAAGAACTACTCAGCGAAAGAGAAGTTGAAACATCGGGTAAAAGGAGGTTCCAGCTATTTTTCGCACTGCGCTCGGAGATTTGGAGAGAGATGGCCTTTTCCAGGAGTCCGGTATTGTTCTTAAGAGCAAGGGCAATACACTTCTCTTTGTCGAGAGAAAGGGTTTCCGCCGAAAGCTGCATGAGGGAAAACATCGTAAACATGATTACCCCCGTGGCCATACGTTTTCTCATATCATCATTCTCCATTCATTAAGTTTTCAATGATAGTCTAATAATTTACCGGTAAAGCGTTGTAAAAGCGAGGTAAAAGGAGTGTAAAGTATGTAAAAAAGCCGCCTACATAAGCAGGCGGCTTTGTCTATTCATCTTTGGTCGGGTCGTATTATGGAATCCAACTATCAATGAGGTCGGAATGATCGTTCATCCACTGACGTGCAACAACTTCGATATCGTCGTCAGACTCTTCAATTTTGACCATCAGGTCTCCAAGCTGAGCCTCATCAAAAAACATATTTGATAGAAATGTGGCAAGGGTAGGCTTATCTTCGCGGATGTTTTTGCGGGCCATAATATGGATATTACCTTTTCCCCATACCGTTTTATCCGGGTCCTGCTGTAGAAACTTCAGATCCCACTTTCCGAACATCCAGTGCGGGGTCCAGCCGGTAACGACGATCGGCTCTTTTTTTGCATAGGCATCCTTTAAAGCGGCCGCCATCGCGGGGCCACTGGAAGACATAAGACTGAGTTCGAGATCGTAAAGATCAATAACCTCTTCGGTGGTCTTCATAACACCGGCCCCGGCATCGATACCGGTAATCTTGCCGCCGAGATCATCCTTAATGGAATTAAGCTCGCTGATCTTGTCGATCGACATGTATGCAGGAACAACAAGACCGCTTTGGGTCCCTTCGAAGACATGTCCCAAATCTACGATATCGTCTTTGTACTCATCGTAATAATCCTTATGAAGAACCGGGAGCCATGTCTCCATAAAGGCATCTTTGTCTCCCTGTGCAATGGAAACATACCCCGGGGCTACATCGGTGGCGGTGATGGTGACGTCATAACCCATCTTATCCTCGAGCACCACCTTCGCAAGGTTGGTGTAAGCAACCCCCTCTGCCCAATTGACGTACACAAGTTCAGCTGTTTTTTCTTCGGCAGGGGCTGCGCTTTCCGCCGAAGCAGATTCGGTAGCTTCCTCATCTTTCTGAGAGCAAGAGACTGCAAACACGAGGGTCACGGCCATCAGTGCAAGCAACAATTTGTTAGTAAACTTCATGAAACCTCCTGAAAAAAAGTTCATCATTATATCCTTAACGCCGACGAGTGCCGGCGACTTTTCCAAGTGCCTGGGTTACCCTGTCGAGGTACATTGCGAGTATGACTATGGCAATTCCCCCTTCAAAACCCTGATCAATTTTTAACTGTGTAATGCCCTTAAGAACCTCATTTCCAAGGCCTCCGGCACCGATCATACCGGCGATGACTACCATGGAAAGGGCCAGCATGATGGTCTGATTCACCCCGGCAAGGATGGTGGGAAGGGCTACCGGTAGTTCCGCCTTAAGAAGCATTTGATGGCTTGTGGCCCCAAAGCTTTTGGCAGCCTCCTTAATCTCCTTGGGGACCTGGCGGATACCGAGGTTGGTAAGTCGAACCGAAGGAGGCATGGCAAAAATCAACGTGGCAACGACACCGGGAACCGGCCCAAGCTTGAAAAAAAGTACGGCTGGAATCAGGTAGACAAAGGCCGGCAGGGTCTGCATAAAGTCAAGGACGGGGCGCACAATACGCTGTACCGTATCCTTTTTCGAAGACCAAATTCCAACCGGTACAGCAATGAGCAAAGCAAGGATGACGGAGGTCACCACGAGGGAGAGGGTTTCCATAGTTTCCCCCCATAAGCCCATGATCCAGATAAGAGAAAACCCAATAAAGCTCAGGATTCCTGCACCACGACTAACAAGCAACCAGGCAAGGACCGCAAGCAAAAGAACCAAAACAATCGGTGGCGGAAAAGAGAAGACGGCCAAGAACGCACTTAGAACAGCTTGAACAATAGCACTTACGCCGTCGAAAAAGCCGTCCCAATGGAGGGTCATCCAATCGATAATAGTCTCGAACCATCCACCGACATCCAAAATATCTCGTAACGTCTCCAATATCATATGTCCTCTCCTCCGTTTCCGTTCTGTTCAATGAACTCACTGAGGAAGACAGGACCACCGTCGTCGTTTTCGTCGCTCACCTCGGCGATAATCGCACCTCTATCCACGGCTCCATGGAAAACCCCATCATCGTCGATCACGGCAATGGGATATTCTGAATTGAAAGCCACCGAAAGCAACTCCGATATCGGAGTTGCCGGATGTGTGGTGTACACCTGATCAACAAGAATCGATTCCAGGCTTTTTATCTTCTGTTTCTGGAGACGCACCGTATCATCGATCTTCACAATACCAAGCAATTTCCTATCCGAATCAACAACACCGATACGATCCATGGAAGCCTTTTCCATCAAACGAGTTGCAGTTCCGGGTCCATCTTTATCGATATTCACGACTTGCGCGTTTCGCATAATCGAAGAGACGGTGATAATCTTTGTCTTATCCACGTTCTGAACGAATGCCTTTACATAATCATCTGCGGGATCGGAAAGAATTTCTTCCGGAGTTCCAATCTGTCTGATAACACCTCCGGGACCAAGAATGAGTATACGGTCGCCAAGTTTGAGGGCCTCATCAAGATCGTGAGTGATAAAAACGATGGTCTTATGCATCTTAGCCTGAAGACTTAAAAGCTCATCCTGCATCTGTGTCCTGATAAGAGGATCCAGAGCGCTGAAGGCCTCATCCATCAGAAGCACTTCAGGATCGTTTGCAAGGGCCCTGGCAAGCCCGACCCGCTGCTGCATACCACCGGAAAGCTCGTCGGGCATACTCTTTTCGTAGCCTTTTAAACCTACCAGGTCCAGAGAAGAGAAGGCCTTCTCCCGCCTGGTTTTTTTGTCCATACCACTGATTTCGAGTCCGAATTCCACATTTTCAAGCACTGTTCGATGCGGAAGCAGGCCAAAATGCTGAAAAACCATCGAGAGGGTATACCTTCGGACCTTCCGCAACTGTTCTTTGTCCATATCGAGAATATTTTCCCCATCGATCAGAATCCTTCCTGCCGTGGGATTTATCAGACGATTCAGGCAACGGATAAGCGTTGATTTACCACTTCCCGAAAGCCCCATAATGACAAAGGTCTCCCTCTTTCCAATTTCAAAGCTGACATCGTTGACAGCAACGACACAGCCGCTTTTTTTGAGAATCTCCTCTTTTGTCCGTCCCTGCTCAAGGAGGGGAAAAACCCGTTTGGGGTTCGGACCAAAAATTTTGTAAAGATTCTCAATTTTAATCTTTACCTCGTGTTCCATTCAATGTCCTTATATATACTGTTCATATCATTTCCCGGATATTTACTCTTATATATTATATAATTATACAGATAAGGTCAAGTTATGTGCTTTTTAATTCTTTTATTTATATGTATTTATATATCATAAACATATTTATCTCTATTTACTCTATAAATTTATTTTCAATTCTATTATTTATTTGTCTACTTATTAGATCCCGATGTTATTCCGTCTTGACCTTTTCGAGCAAGCCCTGGATACTTTTCTGAAAGAGGAAAACGCCATATGACAGAACATAATGAATCGATACAGGGGTTCGACGGAGGAAACCGGCTTCTTCGTATCTGGTCGGCAGAATCCTTCGAAAGGAAGGCCCCAAAGGGGATTATTTTTATTTCCCACGGCTATGCCGAACATTCGGGACGATACCGAGGACTTGCCGAAGTGCTCACCTCATCAGGTTTCAAGGTTGTAGCCCATGACCATTACGGGCACGGACAATCCGGCGGAAAGCGGGCGGATATTCCTCGTTTTGAATGCTACCTCGACGACCTGATGTTGGTCATACGATCTCAGGAGAAGGAAACGCCCGGGCTTCCTGTTATTCTGCTCGGACACAGCATGGGAGGCGCCATTGTAACAGCCTTTGCCTGCCGTCACCCCGACAAGATCGATGCACTTATTCTCTCCGGCGCTGCAATACGCAACGAGGCAGGGGCCTCCCTTCCCTTACGATGGGGTGCAACGGTACTTGCGGCTTGGGCACCGAATATGGGTGTGCGCCCTTTCGATACAGCAGGAATCAGCAGAGACACTCATGTCGTAGAGGCCTATGTGGCGGACCCACTGGTCTATACCGGTCCCATGAAGGCGCGGATGGGCAGGGAAATGTTGAGGATATCCAAACTAACGAGTGCGGAGAAACTGGCGCGAGTTAGGGTGCCTGCCCTTATCCTGCACGGAAGTGCAGACAGAATCGTCGACCCCGGATGCAGCAGATTGCTGCTTAAGGGCCTGGGATCAACGGACAAGAGACTGGAAATTTTCGACGGCTTATACCACGAAATTCTCAACGAACCGGAAAAACAAAAGGTCTTCGCCACCATCTCCATCTGGCTGGCAGAACACTTCTGATCCTACTTTTTCCCCTTGGCCTTAGAAGCCGTGGTGATAATTTCAAGGACCTCTTCCGAAGAAAGTTTTTCGATCGCCTCTTTCTCTCGTTTGTCATCCGGAAGCCGAATGTTCTTTGCACCGCATTTAATATATGGTCCGTACTTTCCGTCGTATACGGCAACCTTGCGTCCTCCATCAGCAATGGCTCCAAAATCCTTCAGAACGGAAACTCCTCCCCTACCCCGCTTCGGTTCGGCAAGGATTTCGAGGGCCCGATCAAGGCCTATCGTAAAAAGATCGTCATCTTTCTTCAATGAACGAAATTCTCCGTCATGGAGGACATAGGGCCCGAAACGGCCGTCGTTCACCAAAACCTCTTTACCGGTTTCGGGGTTGATGCCGAGGAGTCGCGGGAGACTTAGGCGCTGCAGAGCAAGTTCAAGACTCACCTCCGAAGGCTTTACCCCCTTAGGAACAGCCGCACGTTTGGGCTTGGGATTCTCGTCGCTCTTTTCACCAAGCTGGACATAAGGGCCGTACCTACCGGTCAGGCAATAGACAGGTTCACCGCTTTCCGGGTCGCTGCCAAGGGGTTCCGGTCCGTTTTTCTGGGCCCGAATCAACTCCTGGATCTCCTCTTCACGGAGATCCGCAGGGGCGATATCTTCCGGAATGGAGGCATGGATCTCTTCACCATCATGATGCTGCACAAGGTAGGGGCCATATTTACCGACCTTGATTCCTTCCGTGATATGCGGCAAGTCGATGGTACGCGACTCCTCGGGTTTGATCGCCTTTTCACGATGCTCGACCCGCGTTTTCAGTCCGGAATCCCCCAAATAAAAGGAGGTCAAGTAGTCAAGCCTGTCTCGCTTTCCCACGGCAATCTGGTCGAGCGCAGCTTCCATGTCGCTTGTAAAGCTATATTCGATCATTTCCTGGAAATGGCGCTCAAGGAGCTGCACAACGGCAAAACCGGTAAAGGTGGGAACCAGTGCATTTCCCTGCTTACGCACATATTGTCGCTCAAACAGGGTGTTGATGATGGTGGCATAGGTAGAGGGCCGGCCGATCCCAAGACTTTCAAGCTCCCGCACCAGGGTAGCTTCGGTAAAGCGGGCTGGGGGCTTGGTCTCATGGACAAGCCCCTCAAGCCCCTTCAGGCTAAGTTCCTGTCCCTCGACCAGAGGAGGAAGAAACGTCTCTTTGTCGTCGAGAGCCGCTTCGGGATCATCCTTACCTTCTACGTAGACGCGAATAAATCCGGGAAACTCGATTCTCGTTCCGGTTGCCGAAAACCGCGTCCGTCCGGCATCGATCTTTGCAGTGACAGAAACCTTTCGTGCCTCTGCCATCTGACAGGCAAGGGTCCGCTTCCAAATCAAGGTGTACAGGGATTTTTCCCTGCCGGAAAGGCCCGTTTCATCGGGATGACGGAAACGATCTCCAGCCGGGCGAATTGCCTCATGGGCCTCCTGCGCCCCCTTGGATTTTGCAGCATACTGACGAGGAGCCTCAGAGAGATACTCCTTTCCATAAAGCTCCTGGACCGCGCTACGAGCCCCCTGGAGGGCCTCGGTACTAAGGGTCGGAGAGTCGGTTCTCATGTAGGTGATAAAGCCCTGCTCATAGAGCCGTTGAGCGGTGCGCATGGTCTCCCGTGCGGACATTCGCAGTTTCCGGTTTCCCTCCTGCTGAAGGGTACTGGTGATAAAGGGAGGTGCAGGCCGTGTCTTGGAATGCTTCTCCGAGAGCTCGGAGACGGCCCACTGGACATCGGAAAGCTCCTTTTCCAGGCTTCGGGCAGTGGCTTCATCAACAACGACAACATTCTTTTTATTTGGCAGCAGCTTACCAGTGGCAGGATCGAAGTCTTTACCTCCGGCAATTCTGCTGCCGTCGATGGATTCAAGTTTCGCCTCGAAACTCTTCTTTTCATCCTCAGGAAAAAGTTCAGCCTTTATATCCCAATATACAGACTTCACAAAGGAAATTCGCTCCCGTTCCCTTTGAACAATGAGACGCAGGCCGGGGCTCTGAACCCGACCGGCAGAAAGGCCATAGGCGATTTTCTTCCAGATAAGGGGACTCAGCGTATAGCCGTAGAGACGATCAAGAATACGTCGGGTTTCCTGGGCATTGACCAGGTCCATATCGATGGCGCGTTCATTCTCCAATGCCCGTTCAATCGCCTTTTTGGTAATCTCATGAAAAACCATGCGCTTCACCGGTACCTTGGGCTGCAGCACCTCGGTGAGATGCCACGATATGCTCTCTCCCTCACGATCTTCATCGGTGGCAAGCAGCACAAGATCAACCTCTTTGATCCGCTTCTTTAGCTCGCGGATAATCTTGCCCTTTCCCCGGGGGATGACATACAAGGGACGGAATTGATTATCGATATCGATACCGAGACGCCCCCATTCCTCCTTTTTTAACTCTTTTGGAATATCTGATGCTGATTGAGGAAGATCACGAACATGACCGACGCTTGCTTCGACAATGAAATTTTTTGGAAGAAAGCGTTTTATCGTGCGGGCCTTCGTAGGCGACTCGACAATTACCAATGTTTTTCCGTCCATATATCAAACCTGTCCGTAAAAATGAAAATATGCTTGCACATAACTATAATTTTTACCGGCAGGATGTAAAGGGGGAAAGAGGCCTATCGGTCGATGATTCCGCCGCCGATCACCAAATCATCCCGATAAAAGACGGCTGACTGGCCGGGAGTGACGGAGGCAGGCTCTTCCAGCTGAACCAGAAGCGAACCGGACTCAGACAATCCCTCGACCCGGCAGGGGACTTCTCCTGAGTTATAGCGTATTTTAACCATGCATTCGAAAGGAGGAGCATCAGGGAGATCCCAGATCACCTCGGAAAGGCTAAAACGTCGGGTACCGAACTCCCCTTTACGGGCGACAACGACCCTATTGGCATCACCATCAATTTGCGAAACATACCACGGTCCATCCCCTAGGCCAAGCCCTTGCCTTTGACCAATGGTGTAATGCAGATAGCCGCGATGCTGCCCCAGCCGCTTGCCGGAACTATCCACAAGGTCCCCCGGACGATCAACAAATTCGGTTCCAAGACGGTTGCGAAGGAAATCGATATAACCGCCGTCGGCAAAGCAAATGTCCTGACTCTCCTTTATGCTCTTGGTCGGGAGGTTTTCACGGAGGGCAATCTCCACCACCTCTTTTTTTGTATATTCACCAAGGGGAAAACAGACATGGGGAAGAACATCCCTTGGAATTCGGTAAAGCATATAAGACTGGTCCTTGGAGGGATCAACCCCCTTGCGAATATAGGTAACCCCGTCCACCACCGCGGTTCGGGCATAGTGGCCAGTGGCGATCCGCGGCCTCTCAGTTTCACGAAGGGCCCCCTCCTCGACGAGAAGCCTGCGAACCTGATGATAAAAATCGCCGAAACGAAGCCGTTCATTACAGCGAACGCAGGGATTTGGGGTCTCTGCACGGCGATACGTTTCCACAAAGGGATCAACAACACTTTGCCGGAAGGAACTTCGCATGTCCAGCAGGCGATAAGGAATACCGAGGTCTCTGCAGATTACCCGGGCCCGATAAATCGTCTTGGTATTGCAGCAGGGAGAGTCGTCCTGTATGTAGTGAGTGGCACCGAAGACCCTGCCTGACTGTCTGGATAGCATCCAGGCGGCAACGCTGGAATCGACACCGCCGCTAAGAGCGATAACCACAGCATCGTTGTGTGTATTGGTCATGATGATTTCTTACCAAAATTCTATGATTTGGTAAAGTCAACTACTGTCCGGAATCGTGGTGAAAAATGAATAAAATCTCCTTCGCTCGTAGTGGACGATTGACTATCTTCCTTCTTATGCGTGAGCGTAAAGGTAAAGGAATCACCACGATTCCGGACACTATGGGCAGCTCTCCCGCTCAATCAACTGCGGCTTGACAATAAGCTGCATAGGCGGATCCCCAGCACCTTCAATTAATTCCACAAGACGAGCACAAGCAAGTCCTGCATGCTCCTCCCGAGGCTGATGAATTGTGGTGAGCGGTGGATGAAAAACCGCACCGAGCTCAGTATCATCGTAGCCGATAACCGGTATATCACCAGGAATAGAAACATTAAGGCCTTTCAACGCCTCAATACAGCCGATGGCAACAAGATCCGCCTCGGCGAAGATACCGTCAATTTCATGCAGGCGATCTTGCATCTCAAGTATCGTGCGATACCCAAATTCGAATGAAACCATTCCCTTTTTTACAAGTCGGGCATCAAAAGGGATTCCGGCCTCGGCAAGAGCACGCTTATACCCATCAGTACGCTCTTGAAACTGCGGCTCGACAGAATCTTCGCTGAGGCAGAGAATTTTTCGACATCCAGCTTCAATCAGCCTCCGTGTTGCAAGTTCGCCACCATAGACGTGATCGGTAAAAAGATAATTCATGTGAGAATAATCATAGCTTCTCGGTTTAAAGTGAAGTACAACAAAGGGAATCCCCGATTTTTCGATGTATTCCCAATCTCCGGGGTCAATCTCGGGATGGACAATTAACAGGCCATCAATCTTTCGCCGACTAATAAGTCTGTTTATATTACTTTCACCGGTGTATTCGTTCTTGGCAAAAGTGGCGATACTGTCGATGGAAAAACGATCGAAACCATGCCGAACCCCTTGAATCAACATCCCCATATACAGCGAATTTCCAAAATAATCAAAGAGTTCGGGGAAAATCACCGCAACACTTCCCGTTCTTCCGGTAGAAAGGCTGCGGGCACTTGAATCGAAAACAAAATTCAATTCTTTGGCGATTTTCTGTATACGCTGCTTTGTGACTTGAGAAATGAGAGAACTATTGTTAAGGCTTCGCGACACCGTCGAATGGCTAACACCGGCAATTCTCGCAATATCCTTAATAGTTACCGGTTTGTGCTCCTTCTCCATCTTTCAGCTCCTGATAAAAACTGCGTCAGTATAGCGAAAAAAACGTTTCATTTGCAGCAATAATCGAAAAAAGCGTCATTGCACACGGTTGCATAACCAATTATACTACGAAAACTCATATATCGAAAGGAGTAAATAATGAAGAGCTCGCCTCACTTCGCAGGCCCTTGGCTACTCGAACAGGATGCACACAACAAGGAAGGAGTCGTTGCAATGGGCAGCAACTTTCTCTGCGCAAATGGATACCTCGGCTACCGTGGAACCTTTCCCCATTGGCGAAAAGAATCATATGTTGCCTGTGTGGTCGAGGATACCTGGGACAACGCTGATGGAATCTGGAGCGAACTTTCTTCGATACCAAACGGCCTCTATTTTCGGGTAGAAAATGGAGAAGGAAAAGCCTTACAGACATCAACTGCCCCCGAGGCAAAAAGCTTCCTGCGCCTTGATTTGGAAAAGGCACTGTTATCGGGCTCCATGGATTTCGACCTTCCAGAAAGCGGGCGCATTACCTGCTCCTTCACTCGGCTGGCAAATATCAGCGGCATCCATCTCCTTGCTCAGCGCATGGTTCTCTCTGCAGATACCGATTGTTCCATAATCGCGGTTGTCGGTATCGATACCGATGTATGGAGCCTCAATGGCAATCACTTTGCAACACTTTCCCAGGCGCAACAAGCCACTAATGCTGGTCCGGGCATCGATATGAGAACAGGCCAGTCCGGTATCGATATAGCCCTCCGCCAGGCTCTTCTTCTAAATGGAACAAAGCCAAGGGAAGGGTCCAATTTTATGATACAAGAAGGCATCATGCTGCGCCCTTTTCGCCTCGCCCTCAGGGCAGGCGAAAGCGTAACCATCGATGTAGGTGTAAGTATATACTCTTCCCGGGACCTACCCCATCCCCAGGAAGAGTCGGAAGAAGACGCAAAGCAGTTTTTAGAGCAAGGCTTTGATGCCATACGAGAGGAACACGAGGCCTGCTGGAAAAAGATCTGGGAACGTTACACTGCTTCCGTCGATAGTGATGATGATGCCTGGGGCATACTTAACTTCAATACCTATCACAACGTCATTGCCACCCCCTCCCATAGCGACCATCTTCCCATCGGGGCCAGAGGGCTCTCCTGCCAGGCATATCAGGGGGCGGCATTTTGGGACCAGGAGATATTCAACCTTCCCGGACACCTCTACGCCCAGCCGGAAACGGCACGACGGCTTTTAAGCTATCGATACAAAACCTTGGACGGAGCAAGACGCAAGGCGGCCCGACTCGGTTTCGAGGGGGCCTTTTACGCCTGGATCAGCGGTGACAGCGGTGACGAGCTTTGTCCCGACTACTTTTTCAAGGATGTGCTGACAGGAAGGAAAATCAGGAACCACTTCAACGACTGGCAAATTCACATAAGCCCAGATATTGCCTATGCCATACGAAGCTACCGTATTGCCACCGGTGATGACTCTTTCTCTGTTGGAGAGGGGGCGGAAATTCTCTTTGAGGTTGCCAGGTTTATCGCCAGCAGGGTGGTCTGGCTTCCCCGGAAGAGCCGCTATGAAATCCACCAGGTAATAGGTCCCGACGAGTACCATGAGAATGCAAACAACAACCTTTTTACCAACGTCCAGTGTCGTTTCGCACTTACCGAAGCCTTTGAAACCCTGCAAAACCTGAAACAACACCACCCAAAGCGCCTTGAGGAGCTCACATCACTACTGCAACTTGAAGAACAAGAACCCGCACTTTGGAACGACATCGCCGACAAACTCTTCATCCCTGGTATAGATCCAACGACGGGGTTACTTCCTCAATTCGACGGCTATTTTGATTTGGAGGATATAGCGCCCTCCGAGCTTGCCGGACGCCTGAAAGACAGTAATGAGTACTGGGGCTGGCCAAACGGCATTGCCTTCGAAACCCAGGTGATCAAGCAGGCCGATGTGATACAACTTTTTTACCAGCACCCTCACCTGTATGACAAAGAGACGATGCGTCGCAACTATCGCTATTATGAGAAACGGACACAACACCGTTCATCTTTGAGCCCGGCGATCCATGCCATTGTGGCCGCCCGCCTCGGTTTCGCCGATGAGGCCTATCGCTATTTTCTCGATGCAGGGCTCATCGACCTCTATAATTCCAAGCCGGCCATAAGCGGAGGTACCTTCATCGGGGGTATTCATACCGCAGCATGCGGCATCGCCCGCCAGATGGCAATACAGGGCTTTGCCGGCATAGAGGCGTGCGAAAGGGGAATCCGCTTTGAACCGGCTTTGCCTGAAGTGTGGAAAAAGCTCTCGTTCCCTTTTTATTACCATGGCAACAGAATCGAAGTTACTGTGGAGAAAGAACGGGCCATTTTCGAACATAAAGGAAAGGGGAAGTCGATACCCCTTCTATTGCCTGAAAAAGTAGTGGAACTTGCGGCGGGAGAAAATGTGGAAGTTCATTTGTAACAAAGAATAAAAGCCGCAGTCCTGCTGCGGCTCATGAAAGAAGCAAAATACACTGTAAAAAAGAATTTCCTAGATAGCTTTTGTCAGGCGAAGCAGAAATTCCGCAACCAGAGCGGAACCCACGAATGTACCGGAAAATACGAGAAAAACAACAAATATTCCCTTCCAGCCGACCTTTTTAAATTTACTCCAATCTTTTCCCACCGCTATCCCTGCAAAAGCTAATGGCGGGGTGGCGGTGGCAAGAAAAGGAATCCTGTTTGCATAATCAATAAAGGAATCGGTCCAGGGGAAAAGACCCGGAACAGAAAAGATGACACCTAAAACAGCCACCCACCCGACAGCGGGAAAGGGAACAGGAATAATATCGGCAAGAAGAAGTCCACCAAGAGAGAGAAACGCAAAGAGAAGCAGACCCGGCATCACTTCCAGAGGAGAGGTATGGTAGCCAACCCCAATTCCCAACATGATCAGGAGAGAAACAACCAGCAAGATACAAAACGTTGAAACAAACCTCAGAGAATAAGCGGAATCACTCATATTGTTTTCTCCTCATCCTTTTTCTTTCCGATAATAGGCGACAACCACGCATAGAGGCGGTTGGTAAGAGGTAAGAAAATGAAAATTGACATATACAATCCCGTTGCAGTCGTCAAAACCTGGCTGGCCCCAGCATAGGCCAAGATATCTTTGGCACGATCGGGGAAAACGGTGCTAAGGGCCCCACTGGAAGCAGCCATCATACTGCCGCTGCCAACCCCGGATGCAAGGGCCCACGCTTCAACATGGAGTGAGGGAATCATTTTTACAAAAACGGGAACCATCAATCCATAAAACAGGGTCCCCAACAAGGTTCCGACAATGTAAATGGTCATAACCCCTCTTCCCTCATCCGAATCGATACCGTAACGTTCGGCAATAAGTGATACATTTGCCTCCCGGCCAATAGAGTGGGTCATTCCCACTAATTCACGGCGAAACCCAAACAAAAGACCAATAGGTAGGGCAATAAGAATTGAACCGACATGGCCGAATTCCTGAAGTAAGATAGCAAGTCCCATATCCGATAGCTTAGAAAGGGATGGCCCAATAGACATACCAAGTTTCGCTATCAAAGGAAGGATCGCTAACAAAATCATGTTCTCTGCTTTTTCGCTCTGTTCTTTTTTCACCGCTTTTAAAAAGTAAGAAAACATTCCCAAAATCATGGCATAGAGCATCGGAAACAGTGCTATTGACAGAGAAGCACCTAAAGGGATTTTGACAATTCCTATCAATTCCGATACAACAACGATGCCGACGACAGATAGCATGAGCCGGCTGTCTTTTACAACTGCGAAAAAACCGCCCAATGCTCCTGAATCTGTACCTTTGCCTCCTTTCATGCAAACCTCCTATAATGTTGTAATTCTTCTATATAGTAAATTTTGTAAGCGCTTCGTAGATCGCCGCATATGTGACTGCAGCATTGCGAATTACCTTTTCGTCAATTTCGAGCGAATCACTATGGAGGCCTCCTCCCACAGGACTTCCATGAAGCATATACATGGCCTGCCCTCCCCGCCTCCGGACAATGTTTGCCATGGCCACAAAATCTTCAGAAGCATTGACCTGCGCCGTAGGAACAGCAGTTACACAAGAAAGCCCATCGATTGCCCGCTTTCCAAGCTCTATCAGTTCAGGAGAGTTATGGCCCGCTTCAGAACTCACAACCAACCGACTCTCCACATGCAAATCATAGCTTTCGGCCGCCCCCTCCAAGACTTGTTGCACTCTCCGTTGAAGATACGCATCAATATCGGAACTTGCTGCCCGGACTTCTATCCACAATGAGGCGCGGTCCGCTACATTATTCCAGCTGTCGCCACCGGTAATCTTACCGACATGGACTACAGAAAGGCCATTTCCGTGTCGGGCAATGGTGTGAAGATTCAAAGCGGCACTACAGGCGCCGAGGATTGCATTTTTGCCGAGATCCGGTCTTCCTGTAGAATGGGCCGATGCACCGTGAAAGGTGATTTCAGAACGTGATACCGACAGCATATTTGAAACATGAAAAGCAACAGCTCCAGTTTCAGCCATGGTTGCCGCAATATGCCCGGCCATTAAATAATCAACATCGTCGACAACACCTGCGGCAACCATGGATTTAGCACCCGATAGCCGTTCCTCATCCGGCTGAAAAATCAATTTAACGGTACCGCATAATGAGTCGACTCTTTGTGAGAGATATTTTGCTAATAGAAGTCCTGTTGCCGTATTTGCATCATGGCCACACATGTGTGCATATCCTCTATAGCAGGAAACAAAGCCCTCTTTGTTAGCTGCCAGTTCCGGATTGTTTGTTTCGGTTATTTCTAAGGAATCAATATCAAACCGATATGCAATCACAGGACCAGGTTGTTTTCCCTGAATAATACCGACAACACCGGTCAGACCTCCTTTGGCAGGACGAATATACTGTTCATCAATACCAGCCGAAAGGGCATTCCCATACGCCTCATCCATGGTTTCGGGAGCAGGCAAAAACAAACGCGAATGAGGGTCAATTATCTTATCACCCAACAAAACCTGATATCCCCAGGATTCAAGTTTTTTTGCAACAAAGCCCGTAGCATAAAATTCCAACCATCCCGATTGAGGGTGTCGATGTAAACTTCTTCTCCATTCAACGGCTTCGGAAAATAGGGCCGAAATTTCCGTCTCCATTTGTTGCGTCTCACTTGCCATCTTTGTATGTTCCTTTTTCGCATATGCGCATTATTATCGGTATAATTAAGGAATTATTCCTTAATTATACCGTAATTTATACCATGCCTTATCTATCCTGTCCACATTTTTCTACCGAAAGATCCTATGAAAGAGATTGATCGATCGGTACAAATTGATAAATCCGTCCAGGCCGACCACTGGCCCCAATACTCTCTTCCCCTATAGCCTTAACGAGACCAACACGGAAAAGGCCGGCCAATATTCGACGAACATTACGGTTGGTTACTCCCATCTGTTGTGCTATTTCAGCCGCAGAAAAACCATCCGGACTTAAGTTACGGGAATAAGCCTGTATTTTCCTATATGTCCTGATACTGACCTTTGCTTCACGCAGACGACGATTCAGTACCTCATCATCGGATGAGGTACCATACTGCAACGCTCCAGCCTCACTACCATATTCGATGATTTCACGCCCATCTTCCACAACAACGATACGTCTCCCCTGCCGGGAATGCTTTAAGGCCTTATATGCATTAATCTGGGCAGCAAAAACAGTTTCACCATATCCAATGCCGATAGTAATAGTACTGTCCAAGTCAAGGGCGATTGAAGTTTTTACATCCTGAAGTTCACTGATTTTTTGTTCAATACGCCCTCGGGAAGCAAAAATTTCATAATGGCCGTTTTCCTTATAAACAAGATACCCGCCAATTCCCTCACTGTACATAAGCAGCATATTACGAATTTTCAATTCTAAAAGCTGAAGTTTATAAGGAGTTTGGGCCTTTTCAATAAGCGCATCAAAATCTTCTATCTCAAACATTACCAAACTCGACTGCGTATTACGGAAATAGGAACCGCGGATTTTTTCTATAAGGAGTTCAAGCGACAGGCGAATTTCAAGCCGTGATGAATGCACCCCGTATACAGGAATACCTTTCTGCTTGAGATATTTGTATACAAAAGGGATTGTTGTTATTACGTACTGTATCGCTTTGCTTTCCCACAAATCTTGATGAAACTTGAGGATCTCTTCTTCAACTACAGGAATCTTATAGCGCTTCACCTTAACATCATGTCGCGGGAGGCCCAATTCATTCAGCACCTCTTCAATATCAGCAGCATCATCAATAAAATCAATCGATAACTTTTCCAGAAATGAATGACATTCAAATGCCATCTTCAAGAGTTCCATCAAAAGTCCGGTTTCCGTCACTCGGCAATATATAAGATTTTCAACAGAGCCTACATGATGCTTTGCAACTGCAAAAGGCAAGGGGCCGGAAAGAAGCCAGAAAGGAAAGGCTTCCATATGTTCATCGAGAATATCTGCAATTTCCTCCAGCCGTTCAAAGACAAAAGGAATAAGCTCCAGGTCATCAGAAAACTCTTTGGCTATCTCAAGGATCCTTTCCGATGACCAAAGAGGGGCTATAAGTCCAACCTGAAAACGCACTCAAAGCTCCTTATGATGTATTACATTGTATCAGGAAAGCGCTGCCTGCATTCCCCGGTGCCAGGCACTAAGGACCCGTTCAATCACCTCGTCGATCTGCTCATTTACGCACTGGCGGGCAGGATCGGCAAGATACCATGCTACCGATTCGCGAACCCCCTGAGGAAAGGGAATGGTCGTTCGAAACTCGGGCACAAGGCGTTTGAGCTTGGAACAGTCGAAGAGGGCCGAGCAGGCCTTGTCGCCGAGAAAATGGGCTCCCATCTCGGGATCGACCGCAGCGATAAAATCCGATGGTACATGGACGATCCTCGCTTCAACACCAAGGGCTGCGGCAACAGCCATGTGAATGGCCTCCCAGGTAAGAGCTTGATCCCCGGTGATCTGAAAAGCCTCGCCAATGGCCGCAGGGTTACCGAGAAGGCCAACCAAGCCAACGGCGAAGTCTCTGGTATGGGTGAGGGTCCAGAGGGATTGTCCGTCGCCATGAACAACGAGCTCTTTTCCCGCCAGCATCCTGGCGGCAACGGTAAAATCGGAAGAGCTCCACGCTGTGGGAATCCACCGACTGCTGTAGGTATGAGAAGGCCTGACAATGGTGACGGGAAAGCCGGACGCACGGTACGCTCTCTCAAGAAGCTGCTCGCAGGCAATCTTTTTTGCAGAGTAGTCCCAATAGGGATTCTCCAAAGGGGTCGCCTCGGTTATCACATGATGGACCGGAGGCTTGCGATAAGCGGAGGCGGTGGAAATAAAGATATACTGCTTCGTCTTACCAGTAAACAGGCGAATATCCCGCTCCACCTGATCGGGGTTGAAAGCGATAAAATCAACCACCGCATCGAAGTGCATTCCCGCAAGTTTTGAGGCGATCGCTGCCTCATCATTCATATCCCCGACGATGGTTTGAACGCCTGGGACCGAAAGGGAACTGTGACCTCGATTTAGATGGTAGAGATGGTGGCCCTGGGAGATCGCCCGAAGGGAACAGTCGAGGGAAAGATTTCCCGTTCCTCCGATAAACAAAACTTTCATGACATATCCTCCAGTAATCTTTATCTACTGTTCGGAATCCTGGTGGTTGAAGGAACATAATTCCATTTCCCGTAGCCAATTGAAAGCAAAACTATGGGAGAAAGCAAGCATTGGCATAAAAGCAAGTATTTTACCGGCAAAGTGGCTCGCACACCACCAGGATTCCGAACACTAAGACATTCCTATCGTGCGGTGAAACGCCGCATCAGCTTTGGTCCATGATCAAAGAAAATTCCCGTTTCCTTCCCCGATGCCTCGGAGAAACGGTGTTCGGGATTGAAAAGCTCCTGCTCGCTGTCGAAGAGTACATAGGGCACAGGATCGGCAACATGGGTACGCAACGATATGGGAGTCGGATGATCGGGAAGAACGAGAATTCGGTAGGGCTCCCCGGATGCCTTCAGCGCCGCATAGATGGGGGCAATGATCTTCTCGTCGATCAGCTCCATGGAGCGCACTTTTCCCGGGACATCACCCTGATGGCCACACTCATCCGGGGCCTCAAGGTGAACATAGACAAACTCATCCCCGGCCCCGAAGGCACGAATCGCAGCATCGGCCTTACCTTTGAAATTGGTATGTATGGTACCGGTCACCCCTTCAACTTCAAGAGAGCGAAGGCCGGCCAGAATTCCGATTCCGCGGATAAGGTCCACCGCGGAAACAACCGATCCGCCGATGCCGAAACGTTCTCGAAACGGAGGAAGCACGGGCTTCTTTCCCTCTCCCCATATCCAGATGGAGTTTGCGGGATTCAGGCCCCGCACCTTTCTCCGCTGGTTTACCGGATGGTTTTCCAGGATTGCCTTGGAGGTCTTCATCAGCTTGAGAAAACGCTCTCCATAGGGCCCCGAAGGCAGGTAATCGGCGATCTTTCGTTCAAGGATGTCGTGAGGAGGGGTAAAAGAAAAATCGAAGGGACCGTCCCGCCAGACCAAAAGGTGACGGTAGCTTACCCCAGGAAAAAACTCCAATCCCCCGCCGCCAAGCTCACGCCCTACCGCTTCGATCAATTCACCAGCCTCTTCGCTGGTGATCTCACCGGAAGAGTGGTCCTCCATGGTCATCTCTTCGTAGTCGCCTTTCCCCCTCAGTGTCACAAGATTACAGCGAAAGGTCACATCGCTATCGGAAAGAGCCACCCCCATGCTCGCCGCCTCCAGAGGAGAACGACCGGTATGGTACCGTTCAGGCTCGTAACCCATCACCGAGAGGTTTGCAACATCGGAACCGGGGGCCATGCCGTTGGGAATGGTTTTTACCAATCCGACCTCTCCCCGGGATGCAAGTTCGTTGACAACGGGGATAGAAGCCGCCTCCAGGGGGGTCTTCCCGCCCAATTCATCAAGGGGATAGTCGGCCATGCCGTCGGCCAGAACGGTAAGAAATTTCATGATAAAAGCTCCTCTACGACCCTTGCCATTTCATCTTTTTTGCAGGTTTCAGGATGACGAATAGGACGATCCGCGATTCCTCTGATCGGAGCAGGAATATCAAGACAGCACCGCTCCGCAAGGAGGTCAATCAATTCAAAATCGCTCTTTCCCTCCACGGGAACACCGACCGCATCGGCAACACTCCTGCTGAACTTAAAGGGACTTGCCGTCGAGGCAAGAAGCACCGGCCGGTCGTCCCCGGTTTCCCGCAGAAAATCCTGATAGACCCGATATCCGACAGCGGTGTGGGTATCCACCACATAACCATATGTACGATATAGCTCTTCGATTGCCGATACTGTTGACGTATCGTCGGCAAAGCCCCCATAAAAATCGTCCATGTTTTTCATCATTGTCCGATCGATCTCATAAACGCCGTCATTTTTTAGGTCGCTCATAAGGGAGACAACCTTTGCCGGGTCCCGGTCGGCCAGCTCGTAAAGAAATCGTTCAAGATTGCTGGAGATGAGAATATCCATGGAGGGACTGATGGTGGGAGAAAATCTCCGATCCAGGCTATAGCGCCCGGTCCGTATAAAATCGGTAAGAACGTTGTTACTATTTGAGGCACAGATAAAGCGCCCCACAGGCAGCCCCATGTGACGGGCATACCAGGCTGCAAGGATATTGCCGAAATTGCCGGTCGGCACGACAACATGTACTTTTTCCCCCGGCCGAATTGTATTTCGTCGTACAAGTTCAAGATAGCCGTTGATATAGTACACAATCTGCGGAAGCAGTCTCCCCGGATTGATGGAATTGGCGGAGGAAAAGCGGTAGCCCCTTCGGGCGATTCGTTCCCGTATCTCGCCATCGGCAAAAATCGCCTTGACGCCGTTCTGGGCATCATCAAAATTACCGGTAATCCCAACAACATGGGTATTGGCCCCTTCCTGGGTCGTCATTTGACGTTTCTGGACCTCACTGACCCCATCGGTGGGATAAAACACCACGATCTGCGTTCCCGGAACATCCGCAAAGCCTTCAAGGGCAGCCTTTCCCGTATCACCGCTGGTGGCGGTAAGGATCACGATGGTGTCATCGATCCCGAGCTTTCCGGCGGCGGTGGTGAGAATATGAGGGAGAATAGAGAGGGCCATATCCTTAAAGGCCAGGGTCGGTCCATGGTAGAGCTCGATAAAGTGAACATTCCCACAGCTATGTATCGGTGCCACCCCAGGGTGACGAAAGCCCGAGCCATAGGCCCGATGGACGCAGGAGGAGAGTTCCTCTTTCGAAAAATCGGTAATCAGAAGGGAAAGGACCTTCTCCGCAAGTTCCTCATAATCAAGAGCAGCAAGCTGCGGATCGGTGATATTGAGGGTTGGAAAAGAAGAGGGAACATAGAGGCCGCCGTCGGGAGCAATACCCCGTACAACGGCCTGTGAAAAGGGAATTGCCTCACGTGCGGCGTCCCTTGTGCTGTGATAGGTAATCTCTGCCATATCTGCATGATAGAGGAAGGATTATCCCTGTTCAAGCGGGAGAGAGGGCGTAAGTTGCTGAAAGGTGAGGTGCCAAGCAGTCCCTGTGGGGCTAAGCCGTTCCAGAACAATATCGCCCGACAACTGCCGGACCATCAACCGCACCATTTCCAGTCCGAATCCCCCGCCCCGCTGAGCACTGATTCCTTCGCGTATGCCCGAACCATCATCCTGAACAATAATCCGCAGCCCCCGATCAGGGTTTAGGCGCTTCACACGAATCATGATAACGCCCTTTGGCGTCACACGGTAGGCATGCTTGATTGCATTGGTCACCAATTCGTTCACCATAATCCCTATGGGAAAAATCTTGGGAATATTCAGATAGATGGTTTCGATATCGACCTCGATTTTCAAATCCCCGGGAGGGAGCAGATTACGCTTGATCTCGAAAAGAAGCTCTCCAAGATAGTCATGGAGAGCGGAGCGATCATACCGATCGGTCCGGTAAAGCCTGTCATAGAGCAGCTGCATGCCGTTCACCCTTCCCTTGAGCTCCTGAAGAGCCTCGACCGCTTCGCTATTGTGCAATTCGGCACTCTGCAGAGAAATAAGGGAAGCAATGAGGCTCATATTGTTTTTTACCCTATGATGAACCTCACGAAGTAAAAGCTCTTTCTCCGACAACAGCTCACGAATTTGACGTTCGGCACTCTTTCTATCGGTGATATTCTGAATGATCCCGAAAAGCATATGATATTCGCGGTCATATTCCGCCTTCGAATGGACATCGAGGATCTCTCCGCTGCCGGAGCGGAGGCGAAATTCCACATCGTAGGGCACACCATTCTCGACGAGTTCTTTCAGAGCCTTATCAAGGAGCGGACGATACTCAGGCAGGGGAGCTGATTGGACCTCTTCCAGGGTCAAAAAGCCATCCGCCACTCCGTAAATCTTACGCGTTTCTTCCGATCCGTCGGCCAATCCCGACTTCAAGTCGATTTCCCAGTGGCCGATTTCTCCAATCTCCTGGGCTCGAGTAAAAAATCGCCGATGCCGCTCCAGCTCCTGCCGAAGCAGAACTTGGGGGGTGATATCGGTATGGGTACCAACCATTCGCAGGGGCTTTCCTTCCCGATCACGCTCAACAACCTTACCGCGGTCGAGAATCCAGCACCAGCTCCCGTCTTTTTTCCGCAGGCGGTGCTGATTTCGATAGGAAGGAGTTCGCCCTTCTATCTGGTCCCAGAGATCCTTTTCTGCCTGAGCAATATCATCGGGATGGACCCGGGAGTACCATTCTTCATAACGATTGGAAATTTCATCATCACGATAACCGATCATCAGTTTCCAGGAAGGAGAAAAAAAGACCCGCCCCGATGGTATATGCCAATCCCAGACACCGTCTCCCGCACTCTCCAGGGCATTGCGCCAAAGCAACTCCACATCCCGTAACGAGTGTAATTGGAAGAGAAGCTTTTTCAGCAGTTGCTTATCCATCACAACATTGGAAGAGGAAGGATCTTCTTCTAAAAATTTCTCCGCTTCATCGAAGCAATCCTCCCATTCGTCTTCACCGGGAACAGGAAGAACGGGTTCGACAGCCATAGACCACTCCCCTTGAGAGCTTGGATTTCTACTCCTGTACCAGTTGGCTAGAAGCTTTTTCTATCCGGCGGTTACGAAAGTAAAGCATGGCATCAACAGCTACCAGACAAAAATTAAGTGCATAAAGGAAGATTACCGGATCGTAATTGTAAAAAAGCTTATGAATTATTCCCGCCACATAGCCGGTCAGGATAACAAAGAGAAAGCCGATGCTTTTCCCTCCGGTACTTTTCGAACGCCAACTTTTTTGTATTGAAACGGGCCAGGCGGCACCAAAACAGAGCAGCATAATAATTTCAAAAGGACTCATTCAAGTAAAACCCTCCAGAGCATCCTATCGGCTCCCGGGGAGGCGGTCAAGAGAGGCATAGGCCCTGCGTTGAAGACCGAGCCTTAGGCAGCGAGAGACCTGAGACTCTTCTTAACTCGCTTTCCTCTTCGAGGTAAAAAGGTTATATTTTCACTTATGAATATGGGAAAAAAGACACAGGAAGAACAATCATGCGACTTCGAACGAGAGGGGTGGAAATTTGAGCGGAGGCTCATGCTGGAGTTGATCGATTCCAGCCAGAACCTGGTCGAATCGTCTCTTTCGTCCTACAAAACGGGTATGATGCAGGACCTTGAGCAGGTATCTGAAATCCTCGATAAGATGGTTTCGGGGGTCGGAGAGGTGGCCGATGCGGCAGACACGCTACTCTCGGCGGTCACCGCTCAAAAAGGACATTTGGATAGTATTGCCGCAGGGCAGACAAGTATCGATAAAAATAGTCAGTCGGGGGTCGAGGCGATGGAAGAATTTTCCCTTTCTATCGAAAACCTCGGAGAATTATCCTCACTTTTAAAGGCCATGATAGCCGATAACCACGATATAGCCGAACAGCTTCACCTATTGAGCATCAACGGGTCGATCGAGGCAGCACGAGCGGGCACAGTGGTCGGAGCCCCTTTTAAGGTTGTGGCTCAGGAGATTAGTAATCTATCCACGAAGGCGGGAGAGATTATTTCCCGACAGGAAGATTCGGTCAATCATATCGGCGAGGTGATAGAAAGCCTTACTTCCGGTAATAAAGAGATCGTCGACCGAATAAAAAGCAACGGGGCCACCATTGCAGAGGCTGCTGCATCGATCCAGAACATAAACAACGAAATGGGGCAGATTGCCTCCGGTGCAGAAGAGCTTTCGGCCATTTCCCATCAATTCTCAGCGGCAATAAGTCAGATGCAGCAAGCGGTCGAACGGCTGCAGGAAAATGCAAATGGATTTTTTCTCTCACTCCAAAATGAATTCGATTTTAACAAGACCGTTACTTCAATCTTCACCAAACTGATCACACGGCCGGAAGAGACCACAAATATGGAAGAGATGGCGAAGTGGATCATCGATACCATCTACAACCATTTTCGGGATGAGCAGGGTAACCATACCCTCGCCCTTGCCCGCTTGTTCGTCGCCCTCCCCGAAGAAAAGCTCGATTCGACGGCTGCCCAAGCAATCAGAAACAAACAAAGCGCTTCCGGCCGCTATCTTTGTCTAATGGCGACAAAGGGCAGCGAAGCGGCGTGGAACGAGAGGACCAGATCGGTACATCACAAGGCAATTTCCCTTCCGAGATCACAGCAAGAGTTGGAGATTATGCCTATGCTGGCCGAGATGTTCAGGAACATGAAGGTTGATTATCAGAGAATCATATCGCCTATAATAAACGACGATTTCAGTGCCGCCTCTTTGACCGACGGCTATATGCTTGTAGAGGAAACCGTCGGCTCCCGCTTCATCCCTGCCCAGGATGATTTCATCAAACCCTACGGTATTGCAAGTGAGCTTGGATATGGAGGGATTCTTCCTTCGGGAGCGATCTTTACCTGCTTTCTCTTTTCGAAGAGCCCCATTTCTCATCACATGGCCGACGGACTCAGACTGCTGAGCAGCGCCATTCAGCAGGCACTGCTTCCCTTCGATCTCAAGGGCCTCTACTGGGAAGAGCAAGGGGTGGTGCCTGAGTTAGTCACCACAGCAGCCGCAAAAGGGGCAATCGGTTAAAGAGCCTTTCGGCAACGGTCGTAAAAGGCCTCGATTCCTTTAGGGTTTGAACCGATACCCTGCCACATCGGGGCCTTCCCTCCTCCTTTACCGTCAATGGCAGAAAGCAGCTCTTTTCGTAATTCGTTAAAGGGAAAGTCGAGACCTCCGAGAGCGGCAACAAGCCACTGCACACCGCTCTCTGTCCTGTTTGTTAATGCAACGAGCAGAGGTTTTTCTTCGGGAAGAGCATCGGCAACATTCCTGAGAAAATCTTTTTCCTGTCCGGCAAAGGAGCGTGAAAGAAAAGAAGCATTTGCCGCCTGCTCGGACAAATTTCGGGCCTCTGCGGCGGCTTGTTCGCGGCGAAGCGATTCGATAGTGACCTTTAAACGTTGCTGTTCGGCAATAAGCTGCCTGCTCCGTTCTTCCAGCCCATCACTCTTTACCGAATTGAGCTCACACAGACGAGTGACCAGCTCCATTTTTTCCCCATAATCACGAAATGCACGACCACCGGCCTTCCACTGGATTCTCATATGGCCGCGGATTCGCTCGACGCCGCAGCGCCGAATCAGAAGGACCTCACCGGTCTTACTGCAATGGACACCGCCGCAGGCAACGGCATCGTAGTTGCCAAGCCTGACGATCCTGATATGGCCGAAGACCTTTGGGGTCCTGCGGAGATCAAAAGAGGCCACCTTTTCATCATCGGTCCAGAAGGTCTCTATGGACAGATTCCGGCACACGAGCTCCTGTGCAAAAAAGTCCACCTTTTCGAGAACCCCTTCATCGATCTCTTCCCGATCGACTTCGATGGTAAGAACATCTTCGCCGAGGTGCACGGCAAGGGTGTTTATACCGAATTCACGATAGAGAACCGCTGATAAAATATGCTGGGCGGTGTGTTGCTGCATATAGTCGAAACGGTGGTTCCAATCAAGCCGACACAGAACCGGTCCCTCGGCAGGACGATTCTGAAGAAGGTGAACAACATCGCTTCCCACCTTCTTCACGTCAAGGAGGGGCTGCTCTCCGATCCAGCCGGTATCAGAAGGCTGCCCGCCGCCCTCGGGGTAGAATTGGGTTTTATCAAGGAGGACCTCGTATCCCTTGTCGGTTTTTGAGGAGGAAAGCACCGCTGCCTTAAATTCACTTTGATATTGGTTTTGGTAGTAAAGTTTCTCAGTCATGGGAAGATAGTAGCATAATCTTCGCCTCGGACAAAGACGCCGGGGTGTTGATATTCCAAAGTAAGGGAGCATTAAAGCCCGCATCGGAAAGTGCTTCTTCATCAATCTCCACCCTCGGCATATCGGTAATAACCGAAGAGAGGCGATAATCTGAACGCGCAAAGGCCTCTTCCCATCGGGATAAAAGCCCGCGGGGGTAGAGTGCAGGAAAGGGCTGAAGCCTGTCTTCGATCCGAAAAAACACCGACTTGCCGGCCTGCCTTCGTTCGAACAGGAGATCAAGCATTGAGGGAGAGGCAAGGATGGTATCACAGGAAAGGAGAAGAAGCCAGGAGTCCACAAAGGGGGTCACGGTGATGATGCCGCTTATGGGCGTAAGGTCTTTACTTCTATCATGCAGCACCGTAACGCCATGGTCCTGCAGCGTTTGCCCCTTGGTCACCAAAAATAGGCGATCGGAATATCGGCGAGCATAAGAGAGGGCCCATTCAACCAGGCTCTTTTCTCCAAACATCACCTCACATTTGTTGCGCCCGAAACGTCTGCTCCGGCCTCCCGCCAATACAGCGGCAATCAGACCCGAAGAATACATTATGGAAGGATAGAACCAGGTCGCAGTAGCTCGGCATTTCTCGATGCCAGTTCATGGCCGAGGACCACACCGGAAGCAAGGGATTCCCCTGCGAGAAGAGAGAGGGCAAGCCCTGCGGTAAAAGCATCTCCGCAGCCAATGGTATTAAGAGCCTCGACAGGATGGGCTGGAACCATGGTTCGCTTTCCTTCTTTCAGAAAGAGCGTCTCGCGAGCGCCTCTGGAAAGGACCACCGGAGAACCGCTCTTATCAAGCCGCTCCATGATGGGCCAGGCGGCATTTACAAGCTCACGATCATCATCCTGCTCACCGATCGGCCCACTGCCGAGACGAAAGGTGGCGGCAAACTCACTCAAATTAATCTTTATCACCGACGGGTGAAAAGGCAAAGCCTTCAGAAGCATACTGCCACGAAAATCGGCAACCACCGGAATTCCATGTTCGGCAGCCTGACGGCAGAAACCTGCAAAAAGATCATCAGGGTAGCCCGGAGCAACCGACCCGGAGAGAACCAAAAGGGAACAGGAAACAAGCAATTCGGAAAAGCGCTTTTGTAAAGCGACGACTGTGGAAGCATCGACGGGAGTCGAAGGCTCAATGAACTCGGTGGCGCTGCCTTTCGATTCATCGACAATGGTCGTACAGGTACGAACCCCGCCTCCCCCGACCGTTTCGATCTCAATAGCATCTTGTCGGCAGAGTCTTTCAAAAAGCCCACCTTCTTCGCCGCGACAATGGCTTAGGTGTAGGGAAAAGGCCTCGGAACCTTCATATTGATTGATAATTCGGGCGACATTTATCCCCTTACCAGAGGCATCCAAGCGCCCCAAACGGGCACGATTGACCTCTCCCGGACTCCAGGAAGAAAACAACAGGGTACGTTGAAGGGTTGGGTTCAGGCAAACAACGAGAATTTGTTTCATCGGACCACGGCTGCAAGGCGCTCCTGCTCATCAATATCTTCCGCGTCCCAGGGATAGCAGATCCAAACATCATCCAGAGTCTTACCACAATAGTAACGCTTTACGGCCTGAGGTATCGTACCGCTTTTCTTTTTTTGCTTGTTGTGAAGAACGGCAACCGCCATCTCACTCGGTTTTTGCTGCAGGAGCTCTCTGAGACAGTATTCGAGGGTCACCCGGGTATCGTCGACCTCATCCACGAGCAGTATCTTTTTCCCTTTCAGTTTGCTTTCTACCTCATCGATCCACTGAATCTTGCGGGGAAACTCCTTGGGCTTATTGAATTCGTCGTAATAGGAAAGTCCGACGGTCAAAATCGGCCTGTCGATGAAGGTTCGCAGCATCCTTGCGGGAATAAATCCACCGGTTCCGATTGCAACAATAATATCGGGATCGAAACCTGATTCCATGATTTGGGATGCTATATGCTTTACAGCTTTATGAATGGTATTATAGGTAAGATAGTATTTTTCGGCTGCGGCCATTGCCTTACTCCTTGGTAAGAGGATGAGTGTCATCCTATCGGGTTCTCCCCCCTTGATGCAAGAGTCCGGGCCTTGAGTAATCACTTGCCGAAGGGGGGCGACAGGCGTTACATTACCATCATTAAGAGGAGAAAAGCGTATGGCACAGATAAAATCGGCTCTGGAACTTGCTCTCGAAAACACCGCCGACATCGTAGGTGACAAAGCTGCTATCAAACGTAAGGAGCTTGAAGAGCAGGGGCGCCGTCTTGCTTCAAAATTCTTGTTTGATCTCGAAGCGACAAGCGATGAATTGGCAAAGGCGCTCAAGGAAACAAAAAAAGAAGATCGCGGTCCGGTAAAAACATCGACCATCGATGTGTTGTTAGCAAATATCACCCTGCCGAGGGAAGAGGTCGATGAAGACCTGCTGAAGCGGATAGGAGAAGGGATTGCCGTCGTCACCGGTGAGAAAAAGCAGGCTGCAAACACATTGGACCAGCTTACTCAGTTTTTCCAGCAATATCTGCAAAATCGTGAACAAATCCTCGATCACCTAAAAAGACAATATCAGCCCCAGCTGGATGCGAAGCAGGAAGCCCTCAGTCGTCAATACGGCCAAAAGGTGGCACTGCAGCCCGAGCAGGACCCGGATTTTATGCAACTTCTGAATCGCAACATCGGCCGCCTCGAAGAACAATATCAACAGGCGCTGGATCAGGCTAAAGGCGAAATCAGGCAACTGCTGAAACTGTAATTACACTATATCAAAGGTTGTGGAGGTTGATCGTCTTGAGCCATGCCTCGGGTACGGCAGAAACGGGCGTAACATAGGCGATCTGCCCTCCTTCTTCCCCTATGATTACCGTAGGGATGCCGATCAATTGATAATAGGCGTCGACGGCGGCCCCTCCCGAATTGCCGCTGTTGATTTCGGCGTCGGTCTTTATGAAGAGACGATCACCCACCGCTTCAAAACCACTCACAATACCCCGGGTAACCGAAATGGAAGCCCGGGAGCCGGTCCCCCCGATACCGGGATAACCGAAAAACGAAAGAGGCTGGCCAATCTTCAGCGAAGCGGAATCTCCAACGGAGATATAAGGGAAACGATACCCCGAGGGGAGAAGTTCGCCGTTCAACCCCTTATCGACCCGCAGCAAAGCAAGATCGGCATCGGGATCGGATTCAACAAGCTCAGCCTGAAAAAGTTCCTTCGGCGGGATGCTGTTTTCGAGGTTCACGGCAACATAGATCGAAGGTGATACCTTTCCATCGTAGTTTTCCACCACATGCCAGTTGGTAAGGATCAGACCATCTTTGCTGACAAGACAGCCACTCCCCTTCCCTGCCGTCCCTATGACCTCAACGGTAGAGAGTAAAACAATCTCAGACTCATCGGAAGGAAGGGGCAGAGGGTCTATCTCCTTCAACTGCTCCGGTACCGAACGATCGAAGGTCGACAGGATGGTAAAACGCTCGGGATGATCGGAAGAGACCTGGTCGAAGGCCGTGATATAGTAACGTCCAGGCTCAAGGGGCGGGTCCGATTTTCCGGTAATGACCAGACTCTCTCTGCCGAGAAAACTCTCCTTCACATAATCGGCCTCTTCCCTGTTGGCAACGGGATTATCCCGGGAAACAAGGAGATCAATATCCGCCTCCGCATCGGTAATATCGAGACGAAGCGCTCCGGCATCCTCCGGAACGTCGATAAAGAAGCGGCGGCTCATCCCCTCTTCAGGCTGAAGCGTCGCTTCCCTTGGGGTACCGGCTGAAAGGGCCGATATAGCCTTGCCGTCAATGAAACGAAGCGAAAGAGAAAAGGGGATTTTATCGGAACGCTCTCCGTCGATCCTCGGTTTACTATTGCGCTGATATGCAACATCAAGGTAGTAGATGCCGCTCTTGAGGGAGGGATCGGTTAATCTGCTAAAGAAAATGGTTTCATTGTAGTTGTCGCTCATGCTGTAGAAATCGACCTGATCGTAACTGCGTATTTCACTTCCGTACTGCACAAAGAGATCAAGGTCCGCAGCGGAATCGAAAAGCTTTACCTCCACCCCGAAGACCCCCTCGGGCACGGTAAAACGATATGTTAGATAGCCTGGAGCATCATCGGAAACATCGAGAGTCTCGCTCGACACCCTTCCCGGAGTCAAAAGTCGAAAGGAACGTTCCTTCTCCAAAGCAGCCGCCTGGGAAGCGGGCAGGAGGAATGAAAGCGCCAAAGAAAAAAACAAAAACGTACTATAAAATCGGCCGATGAATCGGAACGGAAATAGTTGCACAACAAACCCTCGCAAAAACGGTCTTGCCTAATAGTATCACAATTCACACCCTTTTCAACATCCCCGAGTCGGGGTATAACAGGGGGCATGAGCAACGAACAACAGCTAAACCATATTGGGGTTATTAATGCCGGTGCATGGGGAACCGCCGTCGCAAAGGTCCTGGCGGAAAAAGGCCATCAGGTCACTATCTGGGAACCCATGGAATCGGTTGTGAAAGAAATCAACAAGGAACGGAAAAACAGCCGTTTTCTACTTGGTGTGACACTACCGGATACGATCATTGCCACCACCGATCTCAACGAAGCAGCTGGAAATAAAGATTATCTGATTCTTGCCACTCCTTCTCTCTATATTGTCGATATAGCAAAGAAACTCATCACCATTCCGGAAATTATGGAAGGGAAAACGGTCATCGGCGTTCTGACAAAGGGCTTTATCGATATTGGTTTCGGCCCTACCCTCATTACCAAAGCGCTGGAGGATTATCTTCCCGGCTTCTATAAAGGCTCTCTGGTCTATCTATCCGGCCCCAGCCATGCCGAAGAAGTAGCCCGGGGAAAGCTGACGGGCCTAATAAGTGCATCGGCAAACGGACGAAATGCCATACGGTTCAGGCAGATCTTTGCCTCGACAAACCTGATGCTCTTCTCCAGTCTCGATACCACCGGTGTACAAACCTGTGCCGCCGTCAAGAACGTCATCGCGATCGCCTTCGGCATGCTTGATGCGCTCAAGGAGCTTTCAGATCTCTTCGGCGACAATACCGAAAGCCTCTTACTGGCTGCCGGGTTAAATGAGATACAGATAATCGGCCAGGCTATAGGTGCGACCCATCCTGAAACTTTTACCAGTATAGCCGGGGTTGGAGACCTCGACGTGACCTGCCGCAGCCGCTACGGAAGGAACCGCCGTTTCGGGAGTGAAATCATCAAAGCGGGGATCACCAGACAGTTTTCAGACCTCGAGGATCTGATACGAAACATCCATAAGATCGGTTATCTGCCGGAAGGGGCGGTTGCCAGTAAGTATGTCCATGCCATTGTTGAAGACAAGAAGCTGAAACTTCCTATCTGCGACATGGTATACCGAATACTGAACAGGGAACATGAGCCCCTCGAGGCCCTGACGACCCTCATGCGCGGGCTTACCGGCCCCTCTTTCGCCTTGCCGAGTGAGGGAAACGAGTAGCATCGTCACCCCATACGGGCAAATCGCTTTGCTTCCTCCAGATCTTCTCGGCGCAGCCCCTCCCACTCCATAGGCATGAAGCTGTTATTCTGATACAGGGGTTCACGATCTATGGGGTAGCGGCTTTGTTCGACGCAGGTGTTCCACAGCAGGCTTCCGGGAACAGGGCTGAATTCGGCAACCTGAACACCGAAGCCGCTGGCTCTTCCTCCTTTTATTGCTGAAAACAGGGCCTCTCTGCTTTGCCCCGGGAGGGCGCCGAGAACATAAAGCAAGACATCGGAACGCTTAAAACCGGCTCGGCGCAGGGCCTGAAAGGAACGGGAGGCCTCCGAGGGCCGGAATTTGCCGTCATGTTCAAGGTGAAACGCCTCCGATTCCGACTCGTAGCCGAAACGGGCCTCCCGGAATCCCGCTCTTCGCATAAGAATTGCCGTTTCGAGATCGAGAAAGCGGAGATGCATTGCATTCGGGGTCCAGAAAGAGAGCCCCGGAAGTTTGCGAAGAATCATATCGAGAAAAGGGAGAAAAAGTCGTTCTTTATCCACAAGAAGCGCATCGTCGTAGAAGGCGAAATTCCTCACCCCGTAGCGTTCGTACAACTCCCGTACATAGGAAAAAAGCAGCTCGACATCACCACCACGCCAGGAAGGTTCAAGACGATGTGAAGCGCAATAGTCGCAGCGATAGGGGCAGCCCCGATTTAGTCTGATAGGAGCGGCACCGTTGCGCATGATCGCCCGGTGCAGTAAAGGGAACAGTGGCACGGCGCCTTCAGGAACAGGCAAGGCCCGCTCCCCAAGTAAGCGGGCAAGCCTCTCTGCACCACTGCCGGCGTCGGGAGACCCCACAATCGCAAGATCGACACCGGGTAGAGCGTTGCAATGGCCGGGAAGAAGGGAGGCATAGACTCCACCCACGATAATCGGTATATCCTGCCACAAGGAACGACAGAGAGCCGCAACTTCCGCGACCCCCTGGTACCAGTAGGTCATACCGCCGGCGATAAACACAACATCGGGTGAAGGTCCGTCAAGCAGAAGCGAGCGGAGCATGGCAGGAGGAACCCCGTAGCGGCTGTAGCGTCTTGGAATCGGGGCCATTCCCTCAGGCAAAGAAACCGGAGAACGGAAAAATTTGCCTGTCCCGTTTGCCTTACGCTTCGGCCGCCTTCTGCCGCCTCCAAGCGGTAAATCGGGATCCAGCGCATCGACCACCCTGACGTGGTAACCGGAGGCCTGAAACCACGAGGCAATCCGTAAAAGGCCATAGGGCCGCAGAAAGAGATCATACAACGCAAAATCATAAATCGGGGGGGACAAAAAAAGTGCCACCGGATGGTCGGATTCGAAAAAGTTCATGCCACTGGACATAATCACCTTTATTTGTTATCTTAGCTTCCACACGGCGCCGTACCCAAGTGGTAAGGGAGAGGTCTGCAAAACCTTTATGCAGCGGTTCGAATCCGCTCGGCGCCTGACATTTCATTACAATAAATGAGACGACAAAACGGAGTGTGATTTTCGCACTCCGTTTTTTATAGCAATCCCTTTCTTTAGAACAAGTTATACTAGGTTATCAAAAAAGCGGTGCTTATCCAAGTACTTCGGTGTATTTCGGCATGGTGGATTAAATCAATATAGTTTGCTGCGAAAGAAGCGGTATTGAATCTGATAAGCGCAATTCACCCAATGCACAATATCACCGTGTATTGGATGAACCGATAGTAGACAACAGTCACCAGACAATCACTAAAGCAGACGAAAAGCGAATCTCTTCCAACCTTTTTCGAAGCCGATCGGAAAAATAGTATACCTGGCTGTAAAAGCTATCTTCTTGTTTCATGGGCTGGTTCTTTAGGAAAAACCTCCTTGTGTCGAACAAGATCCCAACAGGTCTCCTATCTGCTTTAATTCGAAACATCAATGGAATATGCTGCTACCCTAAACTTTGGATCGTATCCAACGACAGAAAGATTTGTTTTGAGGGCTAAGATCTATCAGCTAATGATCGTATCCAATGCAAAAAACGGTACCAACATCCATGACGAGTCATCTGCGGTGAGTTTTCATGTTTGCCTGGAATTTGTTTATCTTTCTCAAAATCGGTTTGCACAACCTCAGACACGGAATAATCAATCGTCTGGGCATGAGGGCCGGGAAACGGGATCTTCTTTGTCTCGGTGATGGGTTCAACAAGCTTAAAAGATTTGGCCGTTACCCGTAAATCTTTCATCCTATCCTGCTTCCGAGACGTCGAAAGAGGGCTATCCATGTTATCTTCACTGGTACGGTCCTCTCTCGTTTTGGTAGTGTCAGTATGATAAATAGGGCCACGTATGGGTTCCGTATATGCCGCTTCTTCCATATCGTCTTGTTTTTTACCGCCCTCACTATTTTGAATTGGCATATTATTATTGGGCTTCGATGATTTCCTGTACCCGAGGAAATAATCATCAAAGGTGCGATTTATCTGCCATGAAACCTTTTCACCCTCTTTTTCGGCATTTTCATCTATTTCCAGTAATTCTGCAGTATCCGGAATGTCTACAATGTCCTCTGCTTTTTCTCTGGAATTATGGGATCTGACAAAGAGATTCCGAAAAAATCCGGAAACGGTATCCCATAGTTTCCATAAGCTAATGGTATTGTTTTGTCCCCGGAGAGCTTGTGTATATCCTTTTTTATTGATTGATAGCTGTTTTTTTTGATATTCTGATTTTTCCAACAATTCCAATGCATTTCTTTCGTAAAAGAGAGCGGAAATCATATCCCGCAACTCTTTTATTGAAGAGAATTTTCTGGGAGAAAAAAGCATTCGTTCTATAATTTTTCGGGCATTCCCAGATAATGAAATATGCCTAATCACATCTTTGCTCGGAAAATAGTAACCGTCCCGTACTTGAAATGCGCTTATCCCAAATAACAAGGAATAGAGGGTCATGCCCAATGAGTATATATCACGATGGAGATCTATATTCGATAGTTTGGTACGATAGTTATAAAGGAAAAGCAAACGCTTCTGAATCCAATCGGGAACATTGTTTTCATCGTAGAAAGGCAACAGGCCCTGTACATAGCTATCGTTAAGCTGTGTATGCAAAACCGATACAGGATCAATGGAAATAGTTTCAAACGATACAAATCCATGATGGAGCCCCGCGGTCTCCAAGTAGTACAAGCTATCGACGATCCCGGAAAAAAGGGGAAGCGCATCTTTAAAAGGTAATTTCCAGCCGGAATTGAGTTTATCGGTCAAAGGAATACCAGTATCACGCAGAATTGAAATAAAAGGATATTCATCGTAAAAGCCAAGCTCAATCAACGTCTCAATATTCCTATCCTTCACTTCATAAAGGCGAAAAAAAAGCGTCCGCAGATCTTCCAGTACCGTAGCAGGGAATTCTGATCTCTTGCGACTTATAAAACAGATCGTAAAAGTATTTGCAGAATATACGGCATGAGCATTCCAAAATTCGATAATTCCATCATCAGATATTTTCGAACGGATAAGGTAACAATTATTAATGGTAACCCCTTCAAGGTCCATTTACGATTTTTTTCCCTTATAATAGTTCAGAAACGACTCTCCAAATCCTGAATAACGATCATTCTCCGCCTTTTCAACGGTTGCATCCCTTTTTTTGAACCATTTCCTGAAATAGTTATTTATATAGGTTCGTCGCTTCGATATGTTCGTCGAGACCAAAGTGGCAGTCTCCTGCACGGAAACATTCTTGATAATAGAATCACGCATGCTTTCCCTTGTAACAGATTCCAATAACTCCAATGGGATCGACATCATGGTGGATAATCGGTCCTCGAATGTTTCTATCGAGAGCTTTTCAAAATTCTCTGTCTTCAATAGCGTGAGAAATCGTGTCTTTTCGGTACGGTGCCATCCGAATTTATCTTTGTTACCTGTTATTTTCATTTGAGTGCTCTTTAGATCTGCTTTGTTGTAGTCAATCACAACAACACACGGAGAAGAATCTCGATCATGGAAGACAAGATAATTATTGGGATTTCTGTCCTCATCGAAAAAAAGCCATCTATTTATGAGATCATTCGCTAAAATTCTCATAAATGGTTTTTCCAAATAATTATAACTAGAAATTTGCATTGCATTTTTTACATTCTTAGTAACACGATAATATGTGCCATTGATTTTTTTTAGAATATTGGGCGCTGCAATGGTGTTTAGAAGAAAATCAATATAGTAGGCAATCTCCTGAAGTTTATGGTCATATGCCTCATTTTCGGGAATTTTTTTCAGCAGCCATGAATTACCATCCTCGTCTTTTGCTCCGATATAACTTCTCATACTTGCAGTAAAGGGAACATCGGTATTATCACCAATATCAAATAGTTGAAGATTATTCATCTTGTCAATGAGCTCACCAATACTACAATCAAGATAAAGCCCTTTTCTGAATTCGCTGTCTTTGACAGTATAGAGCCGCTTTTCTTGCATATAATCAGACATAGAATCTCTCCCGTTCTTTTTCTATGGCAAACACATCGGTAATCTCACCATCATGGATTTTAAGGTAGGGAGCTCTGGTCTGCAGATTTGTATAGATGATAATATGATTCTTTATACCAATAATATCCCTCCAAATCCCCGTTAAATTTCCGGTATTCCACATGGGATTATGGCCGACAATAAACGGCAGTTCCTCGGGCAGATCCAAGGCTTTCAGCATCTTTCGGATGTCACGTTCGTCGTATTCTTTCAAGCTTGGAGTTCCGCGGAATTCATGAAGGCGGTTCCACATCAGTTGATGACATATTTCCTGATCACTATACGCGTTGATCAATTCATCTCTTCCGCATCCCCCTCTGACAGGGCCTGCATGGGTAATGACAAACCCATTACCGATAATAAAGAGCGGGAGGCTTTCAAAAAAATCACTAACGCTTTCAACATATTCTTCTCCACGGTGCTGCAGCAAAAATTCACGAAAAATTTTCCCCTGTTGGATCCCACTTTTCGCCAGACGTTCGTCGAAAGTATCGTGATTGCCTCTGATATAAAGAACATTTTCGCCATATGTCAAAATTAAACGAAACATCTCCTCAAGGACAAGAAGGGAACTTTCCATTTCAAGCATATGCCCCGTTTGATCGTTATGCACACCATCGCCGATAAAAACCACAAGCGATTTTCCCGCCTCAAGAGCTTTATCGTTCCCATCATGGGCGACAATTTTTACAAGATTATCGTAAGCTCCATGGAGATCGCCGATAACAATGACCTCACGTTTGTCTTTTGAGATATCTATTAATCCGCCAGGTCGTCCCTCCCGATCCTTTGGACGATTCTTATTATTACCGAGAATCTTAATTACTTTTCGTATCAGTTCCGGCGTTATCTTCATGGCCGTTACCTCGCTTAGAATAATAAAGGTAAAAACATCTTATATGGAAGTATGAGAAAGTTTTTCCATAAATGCAAGAAACTCCGGTGAGGGCTTCACTTCGCTCTTTTCCCGCTCGATCCTGACCAATAATACTTTAGAAATAATGTCAGTCAATTTTTTCGTGTTATCAAAATAGGCCATCCTGATGCCATGGCTCTGCTTTGCAACGTTTATCTTTCTCAGGTCTCCATCGTATCGTCCAAGAATAGAAATCCAGTCAAGAATATCCAAAATCGTAGCATTTATGAGATCATCCTGGTCCATTTCCTGATCAAGAAATTTTCCGATGTTGTTTAGTTCGGAAATATCAAGATCGTAAATCTCGTATCCGTCGTTTGCATTATGATAACAAGACTCGATGATACCAAGAATGGCAAGAAGAACCTTATAATAGATTTGGCCGGGATGCCAAACTGTCAGGAGCTGAAATGCTTTTTTGATAAGAGCCCTGTTAGGCTTTAGGATGGTAAAAAGAAGACGCGGATCATTATTGCCAACCAGAGAATCGACTATATATTTATTGTTGGTTTCCAATATCCTGAGAAAAATCCAATAATTAGTAGGATTGATACCGATATTTCTGATATATCGAGCAAAAAAAACACTAGACTCAACTTCGGAAGGAGTTGCCGCACCTATAATCCCATTCAAAATGATTTGTTTATTCTGTATCAAGATATCGTCATATTGATCTGGAATACTCATTCCTCTGTTTTCCCTGGTGATACACTACTCTTACTCTACAGAGATAGTATAAAACTATTGTTTTCCCGTTGTCTAATGATCATGAAAGAAATTTGTTTTCACGGTTGGGGTTTATTAGTATTTAAATAAATACCAAGTCGGGGGCTTACGGTGCAAAACAGTTCCCTGGACAAAGAACTTCTTGATCTCTATGCATTTGTTCGTCTACATGGATGGAAAAGCCAGACGAGCCAATTATTAAATGCCTTTAGCGCAAATTTTATTCAGGCGACTTCCTCTGACGATGAGAAAACAAAGGCTTCGCTTTTACAACATACCAAATCTGTTTTAGAAGCAGAGGGAACATCTCAAGAAAAAATTCTTTCGCTACTCCTCTACCACAAATTAGGTAAAAACTACGTTACCATCGCAGAAAATTTTTACCGGCATCTTTATGGAAGTATAGGTCAGGAGGACTTTTCTTTTATCTTTTCAGAGCTTTTTAGAGGGGAAAACCCTCTTCCAGATGACTTATCCTACGATATTTCCATAAGAAATTTCATATCATATAAACGAGCAATCTATCATGCCATGCAAATCGACCACTTTCAGTCGGTTCATACCCCAGAGATGACAGCCCTCTTTTTTGTCTGCCTTTTATGCAAAAATGACGTGAAGGAACAAAACAAAGCACTCATTTGCTACCTCCTTTCCCGAATAGATGTAGATCTTCCGGCGAATATTGAAAAAGGCGTAATGAACTATCTCTCTTCGCTGCAAGACATTATAGAAGAAGTTGAAAAACGGAAAGAAGCTGTCTTGTCGGATCCTCTTTTCTTTGACAACGAGCCTTCGACCTCAGCCAATGCGGTCAAGAAGAATGCAAAAAGCAACAATGCTCCCGGGAATTATCAGCCTTCTATCGAGGCAAGGCAGACTACTAAGCATACCGATATCTTTAATCATATAGTCGAAGACCATCGTTTTTTTCCGGAGTCAAAAAAAGAGAGAACATCGATGAGCTCAACTAATCCTTCGGAAGCGATAAGTAACAAATCGTCAAGCTTCCTCCACGCACACGATATCTTTTGGAAAAGAAAACGGATAATTGTCGATGAAGACAAACCTCACGATAGTAAAGCCGTTCTAAAAAATAGTACAAAAAAACACGGCACTCCAGATATACTTTCGTATACACAGGCTCATGTTAATGCCGAAGAGAAAACAATAAAAATAGATGGAGAGAAGGTAGATGATGCAACCAGGTTTACGGTAACATTCAGTCGTAACAGAACAGCTGAAAAATCCTTAGAACAGAATGACAAAAAAAATAAACCACCGAAAAAAGCATTAAAGCGCCATCCATCAAAACATAGGTGCCGTATTATTGTTCTTCTAATCATGGCTATAGGATTAATTGTAATCCTTTTTCCTGAAAAAAAACCTTCATCGAAGAAAATCGAGAAACCGACTACCAATATTAATACAGAGATACAAACTTCCGACTTGCATCCAGTCACATCAAATACAAAATCTTATAGCCAAACATCTTCGACTTATACGAATGTAGGCTCTTATACTTTCGTATGGTACCCCTCAAAAGGAGAAAGTCTTTGGGTGCTTTACCAGAAAATAAAAAACGATCCGCATACCATATGGCATGAAGCCTTATCGGTAGCAAATAGTGGTTGGAGCGAGTTTCTTAACTATATACTTTCGATTAATCCTGAAATCGAATATCCAAATCTTATATATCCTGGAGAACCTATAAGAGTAGAGAAACCGTGATTTTCAAAAATATCTGAAAAAAACGGTGTAAAAATTGACATTCCAAATTCTGTTATCAATAATTTTTTCTATGGACATGTGCTTCAAACTATAAAAACGGAGGAACACGATGGATAAAGAACAAACTCGAAGTGTTGAAGAAACTTGGAGTAAAGAATCAATAATGGATGTTGAAATAACCATTATTGAAAGGATGATTGGCTGTCGAAGCGTTGAAGCGGTGGAGGCATCTATCAGCTATGCTCGATTTTTACATCTTGCTGGTCTCGATAATGACAATTATCCATTGTTTCTGCGCCTCTTGGAAGTAGAAAATCATTGGGTTATCGATTCTTTAATCGAAAACAAAGATCCTTTTCTGCTCTTAAGCTCAGTGCACCCTAATAATTATCTCATTTTGAATGCTTTCCGGCTCCTTACCAATTGGCATCCTGGCGGTATTTATCCCAAAACGCTGGCTATCATTCTCGGCGTTCTCCAGGCGGCCTTTAGTTCTCCCAAGGATGGATATCGTATATACAATGTCAGTATTAACGATATTAATAATTTGGGAAAGCATTTGAACAAGGAACTGGGCCAGGACGATCTTAACAACAGATGCATGCTTGATATTCTTGATCGTATTGGTTCTTTGGCAGGAACTACCGAAAACGAAGCTATCGAGCAAGCAGCAAGACAGGCAAACAGCATTAGGACGTTTTTCTTCGACAAACGGAAAAAGATGGAAGACATTATTCCCCAGGTTCTCTTGGTCAAGTCTGATTATATTGCAAAAGAAATACCACCAGAGAAAGTCTTTGTAGATTAATAAAGGAGAACACGATGAAAGAACTTTTTGATAAGAAACAAGCCTATTCCAAGGAAGATATTGCTGCTATCGAATATAGTCAGCTCAAAGGAATTATGGGAGTTCGTACTGTCGAAGCAGTTGAAGCAGCGATGACGTACGCCAATTATCTCAATAGTATTGGAATCACATCAAGTAACTATCCGATATTTCTCAAGGTTCTTGGTGTCCGAAATCACCATGTTATCGACTCCTTACTGGGGACACGTGATCCATTCCTTTTTCTCAGCTCAATACAGCCAAACTATTTTATCGTTGCAACGTGCTTTAGTTTTTTGGCAAAATATCATCCTGCAGAAATTTATTCGAAAACCCTTGGGATCATTCTTGGCGTATTCCAGGCAACATATTCCAATCCTTTAGACGGATACAAGATTTATCCCCCAACCATCGCTGACGTAAACAGCCTTGGAAAACACTTGATAGAAGAAAAAGGACAGGATGATTTATTGAACCGGTCGATTTTGGATGTCCTGGATAAGCTTAGTGAGCTTGAAGGACAAAATATAGACGAAGAAATGGAAGACCTTGCTGTACATGCTCACAATATTAGAAACAATTTCTTCGATTCAACGAAACGCCTTGTGGATGTTATTCCCAACGTCCTGTTAAAAACCGAACCTAATCTGGATCTTGAAATCAATCCCAGGAAAAATGGAAGCCTTAGCGATAATGCAAAACCACAAGCTCGTCCCACACCAGCTGCTAAACCGGAAGAAGAAAAACCTGCTGCCACAAAAAAGAAATAGAAGAGTAGTTGTGCCTCTCAAGGGCAACGAGGCGGCAAGAGAAATCCTCTTGTCAGAACAGGACTGATAAGGAGAAATGTATCATGAAACGATGGGAAGAAGAGGGTTGGCAGGAAGATGATCTGAACAAGCTAGAGCTTTCGTTTCTCCGGGATATTCTGAAGTGTAGAGAGGCAAAAGCAGTCGATGGTGCGATTGCCTATGCTTCTTATCTTAACAAGGTCGGTGTTAATTCTGATAATTACCCGATATATCTCAAGTTGTTGGCTATCAGAAATCACTGGGTTGTAGATGCTTTAGTAGGTACTACCGATCCTGATACGTTCTTTGGAAACATTCAGGCAAATTATTATATAATTAGAGATTGTTTCCAGGCCTTTGCAGCAGTAAGACGCGGAGGGATTTATGAAAAAAGTTTACTTGTTTATTTGGGTATGTTAAGAAGGACTTATCATAATCCTTTGGAGGGATACAGAATTTATCCCGTGACTATTTCTGATGTGAACCATCTTGGCAAGCATTTGAATGAGGAAAAAGATCAAATGTTCGACCTGAATAAGAACATTTTATCGATTCTCGACAAGATTGCTTCCCTGCTTGATCCGGGGAATACTGAATCCATTGACGATGAACTACTTAAGGTTGCTACCCAGGCCAATAATATTCGTGGGAAATTTCTTGATATGACAAAGTCATTAAGTGAAGCGATACCTGATCTCATGCTGCAAACCGATGAATTCTCGACACAGGAAGTTCCTCCCTCAAAAAGTTGACGGCAATATCTCTTATAGAACGGCCTAAAGTGAAAATCTCTAGGCCGTTTGTTTTATCTCTTATGAACAGTTTGACGACAAAACCTGTGGTTCTTTCAAGTTCCGCAACAATAACGAGAATCAAGTCACTTGAACGTTCTTTCCTTCTACCTATACTATAGGATATAGTTCAAGTTAAAGGCGGGAGCAAAGAAGGGAAGAGCGTCAGGTTTTCTCTGATCAATTCATATGGTGAGTAAGAAAAAAGATTTTACCAGATCATATTTTGATCTAAATTTCATGGAGTATCTCCGTGGTATTCGACCGGGAGTTTTCAATATTTTTGAAAAAGATTGCTCTGATTTCTTGGGTTTCAGCGGAGAGTATTATACCTGCTGCGTTATAGAAATAAAATGCAGAATGGAGACTCCCACGGCTCTTGAAAACATAACTATACATGTAAAAGACCTGAAAAAGGCGATTAGGAGTACATTAGAAGAAAGGTTTAGCGTCTATACCATGGAGCTCAGCAGTACCATCCTTGTTTACATCGTTAATTTATATGATAAAGATGATAAAAGGGTGCTGACAGACATACTCCGTCTTTGGGGAGTTAATACTACCGACATTGAATTGACAATAGGGATAGGAAGAGTTCGTCACCACATCAATAACATCTGGAAATCATATAGTGATGCAATGACCGCAATTGGCAATAGAAAGAGTGAGGCCGCTTATCAGGTTGTTGATTCTGATGACATAACGATTTCATATAATATTCTTTATACGTTTGACCAGGAAAAAAAGATACTCAACTACCTAAGAACGAATGACTTTAAAAGCATTAATAAAATCTTTATAGAAATTATTGATGAAAACAGAAGAGTTTTTTTGTCGCATAAGCATATGAATATTCTGTTTATGCAGTTATTCAGTACAGCAATTCGCTATGCGGCAGAGAATGGACTTGATATGAAAAAAGTCTCAACAGAAACTGAACAGGAATTGTTTAATACTGACAATACCGCTATATGCGACTATGACTTGAAACTTATCTGTCTTTTGGACTTTTATTTCAGGGTGATGGAAATTACAGGCCAGAATAGAGCATGTCAAAATAAGGTTCTGGTTGAGCACATCATAAAATATGTGAAGGACAATTATTGCAACGGATTATATATGGAGAAGGTAGCATCTCATATGGATCTCTCTTCCAAATATATCTCAAGAATTTTTAAACAGAGGATGGGCATTTCGCTTGTTGATTACATCAGTCTGGTGCAGATCGACAAGTCAAAAGAGCTTCTTCTTGATACAAATAAAACAATAGATGAGATAGCCGGCAGCGTAGGCATTAATAGCCGGGTTACCTTTTACCGGTTATTCAAAAAACATGAGGGTATTAGTCCCAGCTCATTTAGAAGAGCAACTCCATAAAAACCTGAGTAGTAAAAGTGAAACCGAAACAGCAATATTGAAACACCTCTTTTTTCCGTCGATTGCTATAATGGGTAATAAATTATCAATACAGGTATTCAGACTCAAAAAGGAGAAGTGTACTAACAATGAGAAAGGGCTATGCTTTTTTGATACCGGCAATAGCTGCCATGTTGCTTTTTACCGGATGTCATGCATCAAATTTGAGTTTTACTGCAGGCTCGTATATCGGAACGGCCCAGGGTAAAAACGGACAGATCAAAGTAGAGGTGTCTGTTGATGAGGATTCAATTAACAGCATAAAAATAGTTGAAAATCATGAGACAGAAGGTCTTGCAGACACTGCTCTGAAGCTGATTCCAGCTGAGATTATTAAGAACCAGAGTTTGGCTGTGGATACGGTGTCCGGCGCGACTATTGTCAGCGATGCAATAAAGGAAGCGGTCAAAAACGCTCTGGAGCCATCGGGTGTAGATTTAAAACGGCTCTCAGAAACACATTCCGAAGCACATAAAGAAAAGGGTTCAGCACAGAAGACACCAATGACACCCGGAGTTTACACTGGAAGTGCATACGGGAAATGGGCCAAGGGAAGCAATGAAGGTGCCCGTTTCGGTTCGCCCAAGGTAATACAACCGATAACAGTTGATGTAAAGCTTGATGAAGATTCGATCCTTGATGTTACCGTCACAAACTGTGATGATACTCCTGGATTCAAGGAACCGGCAATAGAACGCATGCAGAAGGATATTGTTGAAAAACAAAGCATCGCTGTTGATGTTGTTTCCGGATGCACCATGACCTGCCGGGGTATTATTTCTGCGGTTACCCAGGCCATGGAGCAAGCAGGCGCCGACCTTACGGATTTTAATGCAAAAACCGAAAAACGTAATTCCACTGAGGAATACACGGCTGATGTTGTTATAGCAGGAGGCGGTACGGCGGGAACTGCCGCTGCACTTGCGGCCATAGAAAAAGGCGCCAATGTTGTCATTGTAGAAAAGACAGGAAAAATCGGGGGTATGGGAGTCTGTTCCACGGGGTTTATCGGGGTTGAAAGCTCCTTTACAAAGGCTGCCGGTTCAAAGGTGACAGTCGATGAGGTTTTCAAGGAAATGATGGAATACTCGGACTGGACCGCAAACCCCTTGATAGTCAAAACCATCCTTGAAAAATCAGGAGATACCGCGGATTGGTTAGCTGCTCATGGGTACAAGTTAAAGATAGGTGGATACGGATATACCCACGATACCGGAAAAGGTACACAGAAAATGCAGGACCTTTACGACAATTATATCCTTCCGGCAGGCGCAAAGCTACTTCTTGAAACCTCCGCTACAGAGCTGCTCATGGACGGAGCCAGGGTCACAGGGCTCAAGGCTGTAAAAAAGGATGGAACCGTTGTAATAGTACATGCCGATGCCGTTATCATTGCCACCGGAGGTTTTGGAGGAAACCCCGAAATGCTTGAAAGGTATACAGGCAGTTCCAACTATTATCTTTCAGGACTATCTGCCAGCACCGGCGACGGGTTGAACATGGCCCTTTCTGCCGGAGCAATGATGAACGAAGAAATTTTTCCTCACCTGACGGAATTTGCTGCCAGCACCACCTTGGATTACAACAGTTACTTCATGAAGTATTTGAATTACGGAGGCCTCCTGCAAGTAAATATCGAAGGTAAACGGTTTATGGATGAGGGACTTTGTGCTGAGCAGCCTCTTGCAAAGGGAGCTTCGGCAATAAGGACCGCAGGCTCTTTTTATGTCATATTTGATCAAGCCACCCTTGATACCCTGCATACCCAGGGGTTTCCGGGATTGTTTCCAAAAGAAACCACCGAAGTGCTCAAGAAAACGATCTTGTGGAGAGGCAGGGCTCTGGTCCCCTTTACCTCCATCATGGATGAGATGCAGAGAGCCATGGATGCACATATTGCATGTAAGGGCAACAGCATCGAAGAACTGGAATCCCAGATGGGAGTTGAGAAAGATGTCCTTGTCAATACGGTAGCAAGGTACAAGCAAATGGTTGATCAAAAGCAGGATGATGATTTTTACAAGAATCCTGTATGGCTTACCCAGACAATTAATGAAGGCCCCTATTACGCTGTTCGTATGGAGCCTGCCATATTCGGAACAAGCGGCGGAATAAAAGTTAATGAACAATTCCAGGTTGTCAACAAAGACTTGCAGCCGATAGCAGGATTATATGCGGCAGGACAGGATACCGGAGGCTTCATGGGTTACCCCTACTACGATATCCCGGGCTGCACAATGGGGTATTCTTACAATTCAGGAAGAATAGCCGGTGAACATGCCGTTGATTATTCAAACAAGGACTAACGTTACATAAAGATAGTGTCCGGAATCGTGGTGATTTTCGTGACCGGCCCCACGCTGGAAGATTGACGCTCTTCCAGCGTGGCCGTGAATATGTATCTCCCGCAGCTTCCAGCCACTCCGGCTCATCGGCTGATCCAGAGAAAATTAAGCATACTTCTCAGGCGCTTATAGCAAAGCCGCAAGGTTTTTGACTCCTTCTTCGATTTCCGGCGTAATGGGTGAGGCAAAAGTGATTCGCATACAATTGCCGTAACGCTCTTCCGGAGAGAACGCCTTTCCCGGAACAATACTGATTCCCAAGTCGATGGCCTTTTCAAAAAGAGCCAACGTATCGTTGCCCTGAGGTAGCTCGACCCAGAGATAATAGCCCCCTTTGGGCTGGGAAATTGCGGTACCTTCGGGCAAATAGCGATGCAAAAGGGCCGACATCTCCCTGGCCTGGCGGGACATGGTTTTTTGCAGCCGCACCAGATGCCGCTCATAACCAGGAGTGGCCAGGTAGCGTGCCAGGACCTTCTGTGACAAGCCGCTGTTGCCTAATGTGAGGGACATCTTTAAATTTCGGCATCGACGGAGATAGGCCCCTCCGATAAGCCAGCCGGATCTCATGGCTGGGGAAAGTGTTTTTGAGAAAGAGGCACAATAGATCACCCTGCCGGAGCTATCGAAACTTTTCAGACATCGATCCTGTGCATGATGAAATGAGCAGTCATGATAAACATCGTCTTCGATAAGTACGGTTTCAAAGCGTTCGACCAATTCCACAACCCGCTTTTCGGCCGCCTCATCCATCACAAAACCAAGGGGATTTTGATAGAGGGCCGTCAAGACCACGGCTTTGACATCCTCGTTGCACAGCACCTCTTCCAAACGGCCAAGATCCATCCCTGTTTCGGGGGAGGTCGGCACGGTGATGATACGCCGCTTCAGCTCCTTGAGCATTCCAATCGTCCCCATAAAGATCGGACATTCCAAGACAATCACATCACCCGGTGAGGAGCAGGACTGTATTGCCAGGGAAAGGGCTTCCGTGCATCCGTTTGTCAGTAAGATCTCTTCAGGATTCACTATGACTCCGCGGAGCTTCATGATCTTTGCTATTTCCTCACGAAGAGCGGGATCTCCCAGCTCATCGGTATATTCAATCAGGCATTCAGGCTGCTCCTTCAAAAGGGTATGAAATTCCCGTTTCAAAGCGGGCAAAGGCAAATAGGAGGAATCCGGCAAGCCCGCGCCAAGAGGCAGGACAGTGTGATCGTTGCTGGCCTCCACAATCCTTCCGAGAATGCTCACCGGCTTGGCCTCCCTGGATTTGAGGGAAAAGGATTCCTTTTCCGGCGCAGGCAGCGGGGCGGAGGAACAATTTGCCGCGAAAAATCCCGATTTTTCCACGGAATAGATACGCCCCTGAGCTTCCAGAATCTCATAGGCCTGCATCACCACCGAAAGAGAACAGCGATAACGACGGCTCATAAGTCGCAAGGACGGTAGTTTTTCCTCCCGGGCGATCACACCCTCATCAAGGGCCTCTGAAATTTGGCGGACGATCTTTTCGTAGAGGAATTCGCCATCAGATAAAACCATAACAGAAAGCTAATCTGTTATGGTACGATTGTCAAGTTTCTGCATCTGTTCTGTTTTGTCACGTTTTTACATACTCACGCATAAGAAACGCCAGGAGGTATCTTATGCAGTCCATCTTCATGCCGCTCATCCTTTTCACCCTTTCCATGACCATCACCCCAGGCCCGAACAACATGCTCCTCACGGTATCCGGTGCACAGTTCGGTTACAGGAGAAATCTACCGCTGATTATCGGCATCGTTTTGGGACTATTGAGCCAGCTTGTCCTAAGCGCAATGGGGCTGGGTTTGCTTTTTCAAGAATTCCCGGTAATCCAAAACATCTTGAAAATCATCGGAACTCTCTATCTTTTATACCTGGCCTTCCACATTGCGTTTCAAAACCGTAAAAGCAGGGAAAAAAAGCGCGCTCAAAACCCCCTGAATGTGTTCCAGGGAATAGCGCTGCAGTATCTTAACCCCAAGATATACGTTACGACGATAACGGCCATAAGTGTGTATACGCTGGAAGGAGAGCAGTATCTCCCCTCCGTACTGCTGATTACCGGATGCTTCCTGGTCATAACACCCCTTTCCGTATCGGTATGGGCCGCCTTCGGATCGTTTTTAAACCGATGGATGGGGGATGAGAAAGGGGCTAAGGGGATTCGCTATTTTCTGGGCGGCCTGACGGCCGCATCGGTTGTCTTCATCATTCTGTGACTTATTCTGTGAGACTGCGGGGATATAAAACCCGTATCCCGTAGAGATTGCGGGCCGCCCCCGAACCCCATGTGTCACTGATGTTGTAGACCTCGCCGAAGGAGTGCTCATCCGGCAATTCCGGGTCGTTCATGATAAAGCCCTTCTCATCATAGCCCGTCAGCACGACATAGTGAGGAGCCCCTTTATAGACGACCTCGGCGATAACCGGAATGCCATGATCAAGATAATACCTCGTCAGGATGATATCGGCAGGAAGGGCTTTCCAGTCGAAGCGGGTATAAACCCAGCCATCCCCGTAGGCTGTAAGGGCCGGCCAATTCAAAACGGCCTGCCCCACATTACCAACAATATCCCTGTCAACTTCAAAACCGTCGTGCGTCTGAAGCCAGCGGTTCATCACCGAGGGATTATTCTCCTCCCCGGTAAAATACGAAACAACCATGGCTATACAGGTTAGGGCGCAGCCGTGGCTGCGGATGGTAACCCACGAGTCTATACCCAGCTTTTCATCGGCCCAGGGAGCCTCCTTGCCCTGGGTATAGGAGGGCACATCGATTGAGAGCCCCTCCGCCGAAAGCCCCTGGGCCAAAAGCACCAAAAGTAGTGAAAGGAGGGAAAAGATTGTAATAGATTTTCGCATGGCTCTCCGTTATGTCGTTTCTCTTGTGTCTGTTGTTAATAGAAATATAGCGCATATCGTTCGATTGAAGCATATTTCGGATATATTTTATAATAGCGTCGATAATCATTCATTGGAGTAAACCTTGAAACGGTACAATATCAGCGAGGTCGCGAAAATCCTAAATGTTTCGAGCGGTCTGCTACGGTACTATGAAAGCATCGGCCTCATTACTCCCCTCCGTGACGGAAATGGCTACCGCAATTATGATATAGCGGATATCGATATGCTTTTGGGCATTAGACGTTTCAGAAATATCGGCTTTCCGCTCGACGATATCGATATGCTCATCGACAGCGGAACGTACCAGGAGGTTAAAGACGCTTTTTCACATCGAATAGATGAAATTGAGAAAGAAATAGCCTGGAAGACCATGCTTCTTGAATCGGTCAGATCAATACGTTCAGAGATCGACGGACTTGAACAAACAAGCGGAGTTTATTCCGAGATAGTGAGCCCCGACGTTGTAAGGATTGAATCCAGGAAAAACGATTCTTTCTTTCTGGATATAGTTAATCCGGAAACGATGAAATGGGTCAACTGTATGCCAATGGTCGCCATCTCTCCCCTATTCTCCCTTGATGCAATCCTAAACGGTGAAAAAGAGGTTAGTTTCGGCTTCGTTGTTCCGTATGAATTATCACTACGTCTCGGACTCAACGTAACCAGGGGGGCGGTTCATGTCCCATCTGCTCCATGCGTAAGCACGGTAATTCATAGTCTCGGGCATGAGCGAATCCATTCCGCCATGCTTCGGGATGCCCTGGATTATATTAAAGAACATGGAATGGAGCCTATCAGCGATCCATGGGGAATTACGATAGGGAATTACAATGAGCACGGAGAGCATAAAAGGTTTCACAGGATTTTCTTTCCGGTATTGAAAAAATAATTTTTTATCTAATTCTTGACTCTACAACGATTGTAAGGGGTACGCTTCTTCCTGAAGATTACAGGAGGAGAAAAAATGAAATCACTTCTTAGGAAGCTACCTATTGTTGTAGTTGTTATCGGCCTATTCCTTGCAGGATGCGGAGTATCACCGAAAAAAGAGGGGGCTCTTTACAAAGCAGGCACCTATGAGGGGAGCGGCAAAGGCATACATGGGGACATCAAATTATCGGTGAGCTTCTCTGGTTCAGAGATCACCGATATCGAGGTGCTGGAAAGCCATGAGACGGAAGGAATTTCCGACCCCGCTTTTGAAAGGATACCGGGTGAAATAGTACGATATCAGTCTCTGGGGATTGATACGGTTTCAGGATGTACCTATTCAAGCAAAGGAATACTGGAAGCTGTAGCAGACGCGGTTGAGAAAGCAGGAGGAGATCCGGCAGCACTGACAAAGGTTCCGGTGGCAAAAACGGGGGCCGGTGAAAAGATCGAAAAAACGGTCGACGTAATCATTGTCGGAGGCGGCGGTGCAGGGATTGCAGCAGCTTCCTCTGCCGCGGAAAACGGAGCAAAGGTTGTCATCGTTGAAAAAACAGCGGCCTTGGGCGGAAATACCCTCGCCAGCGGTTTGGCCATGAATGCCGCCGATCCCGAAGTCCAGAAGAACATGAAATCTCTAACCGGTCAGGACACTACGCTTGAGAAAGTTCTGAGCTACGATGAGAAGGACTTCGGAGAATTCGCAGATACGCTAAAAACCCTCAAGAAACAAATCCGCGAATACCTTGCAGGAGAACGAACCTACCTTTTCGACTCGGTCGAATGGCATATGATCCAGACCTATCTCGGTGGAAAGAGAGTAGACCTTGCAGGGAAACACTATGAAGGTAAACTGGATCTTCTTTCGACCCTGTGCGGCAAGAGTCTGGAAACATACCACTGGCTCGGCAATGTCATAGGGATTCCTCTTTCAGATATAATCGGCTCGCCGGTAGGTTCTATGTGGATTCGGGGTCATAATTTCAGGACGAAACCGGGAGTTTTCACATATGCACGTGCGTATATCGAAAACCATGGGGGAGAAATCATGCTTGAAACCAGGGCCCAGCATCTTATCATAGAGGATGGCGTGGTGACCGGTATTACAGGAAAAAAACTCGATGGTACAGAGGTCGTTCTCCATGCAAGAAAAAGTGTAGTTATTACTACAGGTGGTTTCGGCGCAAATGGTGATATGGTCAGAACATACAATACCTATTGGCCGAAGATTCCGGAAGGCATCAAATCAACATGTGTGGCTTCTGCGACAGGAGACGGAATCGATCTCGGCCTGGAAGCGGGTGCCAATGTAGTAGATATGGGGGTAACCCAGCTGATGCCTACAGCAAGCGCCTTCACAGGAGCACTTACCGACGGGCTGCTGGTAGCACCACAGAATTATGTCTTTGTAAACAAGGAAGGAAGACGATTTGTAAATGAATACTCGGAACGGGATGTCCTTGCTTCGGCTGTCTTACAACAGAGTGACGGCCTTTTCTTTACAATCGCCGATCAGCCCATGGCAGGTACCGTCCAGAATCATGCAACACAGAAGGATATCGACACCATGGTTGAGAAAGGTCTTATCTATAAGGCCGATACCCTGGCCGGACTTGCCGATAAAATCGGTTGTAATCAGGATGTATTCGAGAAGACCATCAGCAAATACAATTCCTGTGTCGATACAGGAGAAGATCCCGAATTCGGAAAGAACGTATTTGAAATGAAGGTAGAGACTCCACCTTTCTATGCGGTCCCCTCACGCCCTGCCGTTCATCATACAATGGGAGGACTTCAGATAAACACCAATGCCGAGGTCCTTGGTACCTCGGGGGCACCCGTTCCGGGGCTGTTTGCGGCCGGAGAGGTAACCGGCGGCATTCATGCCGGCAACCGTCTCGGAGGAAACGCAATAGCAGATTGCATGGTATTCGGTAAGATTGCAGGAAAGAACGCAGCCTTACAAAAATGAATCACATATGCTCCCGGATCACCGCTAAGAAATCCGAACCGTAGGCAGCAAGCTTTTTCTCCCCTACCCCGGAGATGGCAAGGAGCTCACTGCTGGTCTCGGGGAGGGCTGCGGCCATCTGGGTGAGGGTCTTATCGGAAAAGATGATGTAAGGGGGAAGATGGTGCTCCTTTGCCAGGCGGGTACGCAGCTGCTTCAACCTGGTAAGGAGCTGTGTATTTGCCGGGGCGGGAGCTCCACCGGCTGCTGTCCGCTCGAAGGAAGGGGCTTTTACAGAGGCTTCCGCCTTAGAACCCGGGTCAAGGATGAAAAAGGGCTCTTTGCCGAAGAGCAGCTTTCGCCCTTCCTCGGTAAACCTCAGCACGTTGAAGCGATCGCTGTCGCGGAAGATCATCTGCTGGCCGATGAGTTCGGTGACAATACCCATCCACCACTTCTTGCTCTTGTCTCTCCCCACACCGTAGGTTTTCAAGGCCGCGTGCCCGTTCTTGCGGATCTTCTCCGTATCGGCGCCGCGGACGATATCGATAATGTGGCCTGCCCCAAAGCCTTCACGGGTACGATAGATGGCAGAAAGGAGCTTTCGCGCATCTGTACCGGCATCAATCTCGTTTGTGGTTCCGGTACAGACATCGCAGCTGCCGCAGTTACCCTCTAAGGTTTCGTTGAAATATTCGAGAATCTGCTTGCGCCGACAGACATTGACCGAGGCAAAGCGGGCCATTCTATCCAGGTTCTCTCTGCTGCGTCGCTGCTCGGCAGGATCTTCGATCTGCCGAATGAAATAATTCAGACGGGCAATGTCGGCGGTACCGAAAAAGAGGATGCATCGGGATTCCAGACCGTCCCGTCCGGCACGGCCGGTCTCCTGATAGTAGCCTTCCATGCTTTTGGGCAGGTCGCCATGAATGACATAGCGGATGTTGTTTTTATCGATTCCCATGCCAAAGGCCGTGGTGGCGACAATGACCTGAACATCATCGTTGTTGAAACGTTCCTGATTCCGCGCCCGCTCATCCTTGTCCATTCCTGCATGGTAGGGCAAGGCACGGATACCCTGCTTCCTTAGGTAGTCGGCGGTTTTATCGGTATCCTTCCTGCTCAGCCTGTAAACGATTCCCGACTGATCGGGATGCTGACCTATGTACTGGGCGATCTGGGAGAGGACCTCGGTTTTGGGTAAAACCTGATAGAAGAGTTCTTCCCGGTTGAAGGATGCACGCAGGATAAAGGGATCATCAAGCCGAAGGAGTCGGATAATATCCTCCTGCACCCGAAGCGTCGCGGTGGCGGTAAAGGCGGCGATAGGCACCCCGGGAAAGGCCGTACGCAACTGTGTAAGGGTAAGATAGTCCGGTCTGAAGTCGTGGCCCCACTCGGAAAGGCAGTGGGCCTCATCCACGGCAAAGAGGGAAACATTGAAGGCTGCCAGGCGTTCGGTAAAACCATCGACGGCCAGCCGCTCGGGGGAAAGATAGAGGAGTTTCATCTCTCCTCGGTAGAGACGGCGATAGGTTTCGGCGGCTTCCTCCGGGCTCTGACTACTGTTCAAAAAGGCCGCAGGAATCCCCAGGCTAAGAGCCGCATCGACCTGGTCCTTCATGAGGGCGATCAGGGGGCTGACAACGACGGTAAGCCCGTCGAAGAGCAGGGCCGGAATCTGATAGCAGAGGCTCTTTCCGCCCCCGGTGGGCATGGCGGCGAAGAGGTCCCGCCCTGCAAGGATGGCTTTGATAACCTCCTTCTGGTTCGCCTTAAAGGAGGAGTAACCGAAAACCGATTTGAGAATTTTTCTGACTTCATTCATACCTATTTTCGTACGCTCCCCGATGCCAGTGCATAACGTGGATGTTTTAAGAATCTAAGAGAAGTTATCTCTTCGCTCTTGTTTCCGCACAGCCTCATAGTTCTCCCACGACAGATTATGATCCATAGCTTCAATAAGAGCCGAAGCACGTTCGACTTCGTCGGGAGGCATCATCCAGGTTACCGTCGATTCAATATCCCGCTTAATCTTCTCAAGACGATCCCGGACGGAATATCCTTTCTCCGTCAGAATGATGGAAAAAACTCTGGCATCTTCGGGCGATCTCTTACGGGAAACAAACCCAAGCATTTCAAGTTTTTTTAAAGAGCGCCCGACGTTGGAGCGATCAATGCCTAAGGCATGAGCAAGTTCCTCTTGCCGGTAACTATTTTCAGCATACAGCAAAAGCATGATTCTCATCTCCGAATGGCTGATACCGTATACCTTTAACGCACTGTCACTGATCTGATGCATCTTCTTAATGATACTTCTCACCGAACGGAAAAAAGCACTGTCACCTGAAAACATAGCCGCCCCACAAGTATCTTTTCACTGTTCCATCATATAGTACTATCCCACTCAAAGATAGAAAAGAAAGGATTGAACCTTTTCCCGGGTATTCTCATTAAAGAGACCATCAAAGGTCAGGTTAAGAAGCGGCCGAGTCTCTTCACCCGCACATCCTTTATGCAGGGTATTGATCGATATACCACTGTTTTCATAGGTTGATGATACCGATATGACACCGTCGATACACGTGTGTGGGGTAAGGGCAACGGCACTACGATATCGGCCGAAGGCCCCGGAATAATATCCGACGCTCCTATCCGCCTGTTCTCTAAGTCGTTCCAAATCCGATACAAACGGGGCGTATTGATTCGCCTCTACCGAAATTTCCCTCAGAATTCTCTCAAAAGATTCTACAGCAGCCGAATACTCAGGATTCATTTTCTTATCGTTTATGCCGGCATGATCCTTCCAGAGCATAAGAAGGGCCTCACTTAATGGCGCGAAGGATATCTGATTCTCTTTTTCAAGCTCAACGAATGTTTCTTCGTTCAGATAGCTGTTATAGAGAATAAGAGGTTCCCCAACTACCAACAGACGTTTTTGCACTTGATGATTAGACCAGGGAGATAAGGCATCTACGGCAAATTGTTTTATATCGTTAATACCAATTGCAGAACCTTTCCTTATGGATTCCAACAATCGATTTAGGAGAGGAGCTCTCTGCTCAACAGGAGCATTATTGATAAGATCACCGGCAATTATTCCAAGAAACAAATTCAATTGCCGTTTCGTTCTCCATCAGAGGGAAATCCTCTGCAAAAGGAGAAAACACCCGGCCACAGAGAAGCCCATCTTCACCCAGCTTTGTCTGTATGAGCCGGGCGAACTGGCCGTCGACCTCGGCACCTTCAAACTGTGGGATGAAACATACTGCCGTAGCCTTTCCATTGTCATGTTTTTGCTGATCGCTTTTCAGACGGAGGAAAATATCCCCAAGCAGGGCCGTAAAGGAGAGTAATTCGTTGGTCAGCGTATGCCTTCGTCCTTCGGTAATGGCCTGAGCCCCTGTCCGCGGTAGGACCTCACTCTTCATTTCTCGTCGATTCAAAAGAGTCGAAGTAATGTGCGAATACGGAAAAAGATACGGCAAATAGAAACGTGCTTTTCGGGGGACATCTTTTAGTGCTGTAATCATACCCACCTTTTTGTTTGGTATTTTTTTCATGATATCGACAACGGGAAGTGAATGAGAGACAGGAATAGAGCGGATGCTGTTGACAAATGCTTCTATTCTGGTGATCACCCCGACTCCGGAAGCATGCTCATCAACTTCAATATGTAAATACGGTTTATTTCCCATGATTTCACGAAAATAATGGATGAAAACAGAATCAGGTCCGCAACAATGGTGCGTAAGAAAAATGGCATACATGTTTGGGTGTTGTTTTATCAATTTGGCCGTTTCCAGAATATGCTGTCCGAAAGGCCAGTACATGTTCGGATACTCCGCCGAGGCATCGCCCTCAGGAAGTTCAAAAAACGACAGGACCCTGTAGCCCATATCCATAAGCTTACCGGGAATTCCCATGTTCAAAACGGGGTCGGCCACACCATATATTTTAGAAACAAGAACAAAGACTTTTTCATCAGGCCTAATTGTTTCGCAGACCTGCCGGCTGTTTTCTTTCATTCTTTTTTCAAAGTCGAGGGCCGACAACATCCCTTTTTTCAATGCCGCAGCCGTTTCCTCCTTGGATTTTCCGAGTGTATCCCCAAGGGATGCGAAGCTGCTCTGCATAAACATACCGCCTCTGTTAAAGGCAATCGTCGGAGCCAGCAGCTTGATTCCCCTGGAGCTGAGGTCCATGTTCCGATTGATTATCTTAAAGGCCAGCTGCATATAGGCACAGCCGTAGTTCTGCCTCGACATCGACCCGGGATGATCAACAGTATGCAAATCGGGAAAGAAAAGGTAATCGACATTCTTATCAATTAATTCGGCGACGTGTCCGTTGATTAATTTTACCGGATAGCAGAGCTCATCTTGTGAGAATTCCTGTCCCAGTTCAATGGTTTTTTCACTGGTGGGATCAGATAAGATCACGTTAAAACCTAATTCACGAAAAAACGCACTGAAAAGAGGATACATCCCATAGGTAAAAAGGGCTCTTGGGATTCCCACAGTTTCTCTATCCGACATCGTAGCGCCGCAATACCCTTCAAAAATAAGAGCAGCCACCTTCTTATTGAAGATATCGTTGTTGTCCGATTCTCCCTTTGACATGTGGTTCTTGTTATATTCGGCGGGATTGAGTTCGAGGCCCTTAAAGCGGGTACCCATTGCAGGTGCTTCATCCGATACCAGAATTGCCGCCCCATATGCACCGGTTACACTGAAAAAGGGTGGGACAATAACGTCTTTACCTGTCAGCGCCCGAAAAGCGTTCACCACACCTTGATTATAGGCAATACCACCCTGCAAAAAAATTCTGTCTCCAACCCTTTTCGCGCCCACAACACGATTCAGATAGTTCCTGGCAATTGAGTAACATAATCCGGCAGCGATATCTTCAATACCAATGCCATGAGAAAGGTGGGAAGCAATACTTGATTCAATGAAAACGGTACACCGTTCCCCAAGATCAACGGGATTTCCAGCCCTAAGTGCAATCGGGCCGAAATCATCGATGGGGATATCGAATTTTTTGGCTTGTTCTTCAATAAAAGAACCGGTTCCGGCAGCACATATCTTGTTCATCTGGAAGTCCTTGACGCAACCATTTTCAATCATGATGAACTTGGAGTCCTGACCTCCTATCTCAAAAATCGTTTCAACGTCCTTATCGATAGATACGGCAGCACGTGCCTGTGCCGTAATTTCATCTTTGATAAGATCCGCACCGACGATCTCCCCAATCATATACCTGCCCGATCCGGTTACGCCTACTCCGGCAATATGCAAGGATCCCTTCCATTTCTGCTCGATTTCAGAGAAGCATTGTTGTAAGGCCGCCACGGGATTCCCATGAGTCCGAACATATGCAAAATCCATAACCTCTTTCCCGGGGCTTATTAATACGACATTTGTACTGGTTGAACCAATATCAATCCTCATGAAACAGGAAACGGTGTTCCGGGAAGCCGCGGTATAACCGACTACATGTCTGTTTCTACTATCTGCACTACCAAATGAGCGCAATGGTTGCAGCGTGCTTTTTGTTTCTTCAGAATGCATATCTGGTTCATACAAAAAACTAAGGATATCAGCGAGCTTCATTGTGTACTTGTTTTGTCGTGCGATTAGTGCAGCTCCGATTGCACCCGCATTTCCTCCAAAATCGGAAACAACCAATTCATCTCCATCTACATTGAGAACATCATGGATGTGCAGTGACTATTCCCTGGTTAAAACAGACCCCGCCCGCAAATACTACAGGCTTGACAATTTCCTGACGTTTTATGATGCTGCCCTTGAAATTTTTGACTAACGCATAGGCCAGCCCCATGAGGATATTTTCTACGGACTCACCTTCCTGCTGGTGATGCGTAATATCCGTTTTTGCAAAAACACTACACCGCCCGGCTATACGGGGTATCCTGGTCGCCCTCATGGCATAATCCGAATACTCTTCCAGCTTCAGATTCAGCCTTGAAACCTGCTCTTCCAAAAATGCTCCGGTTCCGGCAGAGCAGTTTGAATTCATCGATATCTCAACCCCTGATCAATTTCCCCTCTTACATCCGCTGATATACTTTGCGGTTTCTCCGCCTATTTCGATTATAGATCCCGCATCTTTCTCAATGAGCAACGCCCCCTCAATAAGAGCAGTGGTTTCATTTACCAGAAAGCCATATCCCCGTGCATCGAGAAGGCGACTGCCGTTACCGGTCAAGGCACCGTAAAGGCAGGTCTCTTGTGCACCTGCAGGCATATAACAGGATTCGACCTCTTTGAGACAACCCGCAAGAATACGCTTTACCTTCCCATGGTGGAGCATGTACCGGTTAAAAACACACCTATCTCCATCAAGGACAGATACCTTCACCGATGAATACCCGATATCAATCATTTCCTACCTCCTGTACAACACTCACGTTCATTGCAGGATATCCAATCTTCTATCTTCGATATAATTCTTTCCAATGCAATAAGTTCCTCATTCTCAATTCCAAAGATGATAAAATGTTCCACACTCCTTTTTAGTTCCAGTAACTCGCTTCTACGTTCCATACCCAATTCTGCAATAAAGAGTCTCCGCATTCTGCGGTCGTTTTTATCCGGTTCTCTCCGGATATATCCCATTCGCACCAGGGCCCTAACAGCAAGCCCAATGCTTACGCCCTCCCCTCCTGCCTCCGAGACAATATCCCTTTGCAGTATTCCGTTCTCTTCATAGATCTTTAATAAAGCCATCATCTCAAATCGATTGAGTCCGAGCAGGGCCAGTCGTTCAGCAGATAAGGAATGCATTTTTTGCACAATCGTTCTTACACCAGAAAAGAAAGGCGAATCATTTCTAAACATCATCGATTCCCATACATATTATTGCGTGCGCACGCATATATTTATCATTCCATACAAACTTAGTCAAGGCTATTAATCTGATAGCTATTTCTTACTGTTCCGAATCCTGGTGATTGTGAGGGCCTAATTCCTTTTTCCACAGTTACCTACAACCCACCCCGCGGGAAAAAGCAGGCACCGGTATAAAAGCAAGTATTTTACCAGCAAAATGGCATGCGTACCACCAGGATTCCGGACACTATATAAGTATTTGGTAAACCGAACAAATCCTGATACAATTGGATGGGGAAAAATCATGCCTTCTTGTTTCGAATGGAGCGTCAAAACGATGAAATCGTACGGGAAACTGATACTTTTCTTGGCCGCCATACTTTTGGCCGTAACAGCCTGTTCTTCGGATAAAAGAGAAACACTGTTAGATCCGGATAGGCCTATTACGGTAACCTTATGGCACTACTACAACGGCAATATGAAAGTGGTCTTTGACAGCCTCGTTTCAGAATTCAATGAAACAATAGGTATGGATCGTGGAATCGTCGTGGATGCCCAAAGCCAGGGCGATGTTAATCAGCTGGGAGCCGCTGTTTTTGATGCAGCCAATAGATCTATCGGTGCCCCTCCCATGCCGGATATCTTTGCCTCCTATCCCGACAATGCCTTTCGGGTCAATCAAATTGTTCCGCTTGTGAATCTTGAACAATATTTCTCACAGGAGGAGTTAAGCAAATACAGAAGGGAGTTCCTTGACGAGGGCCGATTCATTACCGACAACAAATACTACATTCTCCCCATAGCAAAGTCATCTGAAAACCTTTACGTCAACCGAACGGCCTGGGCACCCTTTGCAAAAGCCCACGGCTTTACTGAAAAGGATCTCTCAAGCTGGGAAGGTCTCGTCAAGGTATCGAAAACCTACTACGAAGCCACGGGCAAGGGTTTTTTCGGGGTGGATTCGAACGCGAACTACATGATAGTCGCAAGTATGCAGCTGGGTACTGAACTGTTCAACTATTCTCAAGATGGAACAGCGAGTTTCAATCTTACCCCGAAGGTTGCCAAAGCGATTTGGAACTATTTTTATACTCCCTATGTGTATGGATACTTTGACAAATCAGGACGCTTCAGTTCCGACGATGCCAAAACCGGGACTGTATTGGCCTACACAGGATCAACTGCGGGGGCCGCATACTTTCCGACAGAGGTGGCGTTCAGTGACAAAGATGTACAGAAGATAGAGCCTCTTGTGCTGCCCTACCCCTGCTTTGAGAACGGAAAACGCATTGCGATTCAGCAAGGGGCCGGTATGTGCATCACGAAAAGTGACGACGCCCATGTGTACGCAGCCACCCTGTTTTTGAAATGGTTTACCCAGGCACCTCAAAATCTGAAATTCGCTCTATCCACAGGATACTTCCCCGTCACCAATGAGGCCCTGGATGGAGGGAATTTCATCAAGGAAGCTGCCGTGGGAAATGGTTCCTCTGCAGCGATAGAGGCCTCGTTCATGGCAAGCGATGCTATGTTCAGCACCTATACCCTCTATAACAGCAAACCATTCAGGGGAAGCTTCGAAATAAGGGATTTTCTGGAGAAGACGCTTATTGCAAAAATTTCAGCCGACCTGGACAGCGTAAAAAGGGCGATGAAAGGGAATGGGGACAAGGCTGCGCTGCTTGCCCGATTAACCTCTGAAGAGGCCTTCAATACCTGGTATACAGAAATTCAAGGGCAGGCACATCTCCTCCTTCAGCAAAAATAGGGATGACTACCGGTGAAGGGAATACGGTCGAAGAAAGGCTCCATTGTCCACAAGATAACTCGATTAATTCTCGGAATTATCGTCCTTCAAACCCTGCTTTTCAGTGGGATACTGATCGTGGGAGGCGTGATCTACCAGGCCGAGAAAAATGCCTATCAGGCCTTTCACGATAAGGTCAACAGCAGAAAGGCCTACCTCCAAAGTGAGATGAAAAATAGCTGGACCAACTATGATCCCTATATAGGTAATATCCGTAAATTGCTTTCGGCACATGGATCCGACACAAAAAGCTTCTTCAGGGAAGCTGTCACGCAGATGATTCCAATGCTCAGGGCGACTCAGGCAACCGGGGTATTTATCATCATTAAACCTAATGAGAATGGAAACAAAGGATTTCCCGCCGTGTATCTCCGAGACTACGACCCCATGATGAACCCCTACAGTAATGATGATATCTATATGGTGTGCGGGTCACCGGAGCTGGCCGAAGTACTTATGATCCCCATGGATCAGACATGGCAGTACCGATTTCACCCGACAGAGGGCTCCGACCTTTTTATCAATAAACCCTATGAAGCGGCCACCGTGGCGAGTACTGCAACACTTCTCGGGTATTGGAGCAAGCCCTTTACCCTGAACGAACACGATATCCCGATCATCACCTACTCTATTCCCTTATTTGATAATTCCGGAAAACTACGCGGCGTCGTCGGGACCGAACTTACGTTGAACCATCTGGCAAAATTTTTTCCCGCCCAGGAGCTTCAACCCCGTGACTCATTGGGATATTTCATTGCTTCAAGCGACGAAAAGAACGAGGAAAAGGTCCCCCTCATCATGGGCGGAGCATTGCAAAGACGATTTATCAGGGAAACAGAACCGCTGAAGCTTTCGATAGTCGACGAAGAGGAGCATATTTATACGATAGAAAATCATGCAGGTAAAGAAAGCCTGTATGCCGCCGTCGAAGAACTGGGGCTCTACAAATTTAATACCCCGTTTGAAAACGAACATTGGTATCTGATCGGTATCATGCGCAAAGATTACCTTCTCAGTTATGCCAATCGTATCCGTCAGATCATCTTCATCTCTCTCCTTTTGTCCATTGTGATTGGTACGGTGGGGGGAGCCCTGATCAGTTTCCAAATGACAAAACCTATTGTTGTACTTGCCAGGCAGGTCAGGGATATCGATCTCCAGCATGAACTCCAATTTATGCCGACAGGTCTTCAGGAGCTTGATGAACTTTCGCGTTCTGTCGAAATTACCAATCATCGAATGCTGGAATCGGCCTCACGTCTTACAAAAATCATCGAGATGCTTGGACTTCCCATAGGTGCTTTCGAGATGAATCCGGCTATGGGTAAAGTTTTTGTTACGGAATACTTCTGGGATATCATCAGCATCGATAAAAAGGAAGCACCGCTGTATGAAAATCAACAAATGTTCACAGAGCTACTTGATCACCTATTCTCAAAACCCGATAGCACGGAAACCGATGTATATGCGATTGGAGAAACCCCCACACGCTGGATCCGTTACAAAGAATCGAGAAATAATGGCATCATCGTCGGGGTTGTCATGGATGTCACAGGTGAGATACAGGAAAAGAAGCAGATTCAGCGGGAAAGGGATCATGATCCACTCACCTCACTGTTAAACAGAAAAGGCTTTCAATGGGAGTTCGAAAGATGGCGAGAAACCTCTTCCGGTTCCATAGCGGCGCTTGTCATGTTTGATTTGGACAATCTCAAACAGGTCAACGACAATTTCGGGCACAAATGGGGCGACCAATACATAGTCACGGCAGTGGAGCAACTTAAGGGGATCGCCCCGAAAGAAAACCAGATTCTCGGACGACGCTCCGGTGATGAGTTTATCCTTCTGCTTCACGGATTCGAAAGCGAAGAGAGGATCCGCCGCTGTATGGAATCCTTCTATGAAGGGCTGTCGGCGAGGCTCGTAGCATTCCCCAACGGAAAATCAGCACCTGTTTCGATTTCCGCCGGACTGATGTGGGTCAAATCGGAACAGTTCTCCTATGACGAACTGCTTCATTTCGCCGATGAAGCCCTCTACATAGCAAAAGGCACGAAGAAAGGTACCTATATCGAAAACACAACCTTTCCCGGGAGCGACAGGAATGTCATAGCATAGAACGCAAGTAAAAACTTATTCCCTTGCAAGCTCCAGGATGGCCTTTACATCCGACTCCGTCAACTTGACGAAATTCCCAACGCCGGTACTTCGTTCCTGAAAGGTTTTTGCGGCAAGCTCGCCGAAACGATCGGAGGGTATTCCCAACTCCTTGAGGCTAACCGGCAAGCCAATAGATGAAAAGAAGGCTTTTAGTCTCCCAATCCCCTCCAAGGCAGTTCGTTCCGGATCATCGAAGCGCTCGTCCACATTCCAGACCCGTACGGCAAACTGAACGAATCGCTTGAGGTCATGCTTGTACACGTGCTTCATCCATGCGGGCTGAATAACAGCAAGCCCTGCGCCATGGGTAACATCGTACATTCCGGAAAGCTCATGCTCGATCTGATGCGATCCCCAATCGCCGACGCGACCGGTGCTCAAAAGATCATTGTGTGCAATAGTGGAGGCCCACATGATCTCGGCCCTGGCATCGTAATCTTCGGGATGCTGGATAACAAGCGGGGCATTTTCAATAACGGTTTTGAGGGTCGCCTCACAGAGCCTGTCGGTAAGATCCACCTTGGTGGTATTGGTAAAATAACGCTCCATGATATGGGACATGATATCGGAGATACCGCTTGCACTTTGATAGGGAGGCAGGGAAAAGGTAAGTTCGGGATTCATCACGGCAAAGCGGGGGCGGAAGAGATCGTTTCCCAGGCCCCGCTTGTACCATCCATCTTCGTTGGTCAGAACACAGCTGCGGGATGCCTCGCTTCCGGCGGCAGGGATGGTAAGAACAACGCCTATCGGAAGACAGACCTTTGGAGTCCCCTTGCCGAGAAAGAAGTCCCACACGTCGTGTTCCGTATCCGGAACCCCTGCGGCAATTCCCTTGGCCGAATCAATAACGCTTCCTCCGCCAATTGCCAGGATAAGATCAACAGAACGCTTCCGACAAAGTTCAATTCCTTCGCGCACCAAAGAAAGGCGGGGATTGGGAGCCACCCCGCCGAGCTCAACATATTCAAGACCTTCGGCAGTAAGCGAACTCACCACCCTATCAAACAATCCCGACGTTTTTATCCGATCGCTTCCATAATGGATCAACACCCTCTTAGCATATTGAGCTGCAGTTTTTCCTACCGCTCTATCTGTTCCCCGGCCGAAAATAATCCTGGTAGGGCTTATAAATTCAAAATTTTCCATAGCGTAAACACCTCTTTTGTTTTACTTGATCCTCAGTATAGCGTTTTTTCGATCTTCTTGTCACAAGGGCAGAGTCGTCCAATGCGTTCCTCATTGTCACTGTGAGCTGCAAACACAATTCCGTCCCTCTTTTTTTGCCCAATAAAGCCTATTGTCGGCCTTTCGGAAAAAAGATTTAGGGTCAGTATTGGGCTGTTCGGCCTCTGCCAGCCCAATACTGATGGTAACGGTGATCTCCGCTGATTCCCAGAGGAAAGGGGTATCGGCGACAACGGCTCGCAAACGCTCTGCAGCGATTTCCCCCTGCTCAAGGGTGATTCCGGGCATGACAACAGCAAACTCTTCGCCTCCGGTGCGGAAAAAGATATCTATGTCCCGAATCTGCCCGGCAATTCTGGAACTAAGCTCCCGGAGTACAAAATCACCAGCAGGATGCCCCCAGGTATCATTGATTACTTTAAAGAGATCGATATCGAAAAGCAGCAAGCTAATCGGCGTACCGTAACGCTGATAATGCTGCAACTCCTGAGAGAGTACACTGACAAAATGTCTCCGGTTATATATGCCGGTCAGCTCGTCTTTCAACGATAATTCAAAAAGCCGGGATTCCGTTTTTTTTCTAAGGGTAATATCGGTAAAGGAAAGAAGCAGGGAATCGGAGATAGTGTTCAACGAAACCTGAACGTAGATAATGGTTCCGTTGTCAGTGGTACAGGTAAGGTCACGATCTTCCGGCAGATGTGATGCCAAAAAAAACGTAAACTGGGCCTCCATTGCCGGATCAGGACATAATGTCGCGGTAAAGGAAGAGGGAGAAGAAAAACGATCCAGAGAATACCCAAAAAGTGTCGTAAATGCAGCATTGACATACGAGACGGAGAGGTGCGGTGTCAGAACAGCGAGAGCTGCAGGTGTCAGTTCCAAAAGTTTTCGATATTTAATTTCGCTTGCTTTCAAAGCGGCGGTACGTTCATGGATCAACGCTTCCAGATTCTGCTGATGTTCTCTGAGCGCCGCTTCCGCCTTGTCACGTTCCCGAAAGGTCTTTTCCAGCTCCGAACGGATAAGGGTTATTGAGTCGAAGACCGGCAGAAGTGGATGCCGATAATGAAGGGCCACTTCTCCAGTCTGTTTTCCACTCTTCCAGTCGATACTTTCGAGATAGCCGAGAAGTTCCTTATTATAGCGAGCCGTTTTAGTATGCAGAAAAGCGAAGGGATCAAGCTTGTCAGGAGGCAGGGAACCCGTCTCCACATAAAACGACGCCACTTTTACAGCCTCGTGATAGGTTCTGCAAATACGTATCCCGGTTTTAAGAAATCCCAAGGCCCTGCCAAGCCGTATGCTAAGTTCCTGACTCCAACTGCAATTACAGAAAACAACGAGTTTAAGTTGCTTGTTATTAACAATAAAATCCATGAAAAGCTTGCGTGCCTGGAGGGTTCCGTCCCGATAGCGGCGCCAATCATGAATGAGGATAAAGGGCCCGTCCGAGGGAATATACTTATCGGCGATTCTTTTACCAAATGCAAGAGAGGCACGCTCGGTCTCTTCAGTTGTGAAGCCGTTGCCACGGACGAGTAAGGTATATGTTCCAAGAATAGCATAGGAACAGGAAAAATCAGAAGAAAACGTGACATGTTCCCATTCACTTTTTTGAAAAAAAACAAGATCGGCAGATATCACCTTATGTCATCCTGCATGCATCAAGCATACTAAAAAGATACTACAGCGACAATAAGATAGCCTACTCTGGAAAAGAAGGAAACGTCACTTATCTTTTAGAAGCCACCTCTTCATAGACGGGGTGGCTTCTATATTTCTATATTTCGATGATATACATGACCTAAAGCTTCTGCAGATACGAAGCCGCACTTTCGGCAGCACTCTTTCCGGAAAAGAATGAAAAAGTACTGGCACAACCGGTATCCTTGAAATTGTAGTCATCGCCGTAGAACCCTCCGGCATCCGCACCGATGCAATAGAGGCCGGGAATGACTGCATGTTTTGTGCTGACTACTTCCATCTTTTCATTCACCTCTACCCCGCCGATGGTGGTAAGCATGCCGCCGACTGTTTTGCAGGCATAGTAGGGGCCATCTCCAAACGCGATCAAGCGACTTGGGTCCTTTGAAAACATGGTGTCGACGCCTGCCGCACAGTAGCCGTTGTACTCCTTGATTGTCGCCAACAGGGCATCCGTGGGAACAGCCATCTGCTGTGCCAATGCTTCCCAGCTATCGGCTTTACAGATCAGGCCCTTGCTTGCGGCAAGGGCCAAAGCATCCTGCAAACCGACAGCAGGTTTATTGGTGGAAGGGGTAAAACAGGTACCATTTATGGTATTGTGGTGTTCCATAAAGCTTACCATGGACTGGTCCAAAAGACTCCAGTAATAGCCGTCGGGTTGGCTGCATACCTTGGTAAATCCGCCGGTCTCATCGGAAAAACGAACTCCGGTTGCGTTTACCCAAAGATAGGGCTGGTAAGCCGCACGATGGACCAGGGAATCGATGGCACAGCCCGGTACGGTATTGAGGCTATGAGCTATATAACCTGTTCCCTGTTTCGCCGCGCCGACGGCCCAGCACATCCGGATGCCTTCTCCCATGCGTCCGCCGGTACCGCCTGCCGCCCGATTGCCTCCAGAAGTAGAGGCTTCGGCCATGGCGTGGCTGACGTAGCGTTCCAACATTTCCTTATTGTCACAATAACCGCCGGTTGCGATGATCACACTTCCGGCATGTACCGTAATGGTATCTCCAGCAAGATTTTCGGCGACAATACCGACTGCCTTGCCGTCTTTCATGGTGATGCTTTTTCCCGTCGTATTCAGCAGCGTGGTAACACCAAGTTCATTACACCGTCGCTGCATGGTCAGAGCAACCCCGGGGCCCTCACCTTCGAACATCAGCCATGTGGAGCTCCCCGGACCACGAAAAGAGTCCAAGGCCATGATCGGTTTATTCCCCTGTTTTATCATCCAATTGATGGTCTTGCCCACATTGTTCATGAAGGCCCGTACGATACGCCCGTTGCAACGATTACGATTATAGCTCATGTGATAGACATACCCTTCCTCCGCGCTCTGGTTGTCTGTGCGGTTGAATGTCTCTTCCACAACGGAATCGTTGGAGTAGTGGGCCTCTGTCCCGAAAAGGCCTCCGCCTACGGCACTCTTTTTCTCTATCAGCACCACCTTCAAACCAAGCTCTGCCGCACGAACGGCGGCGGTAAGGCCGGAACCTCCTGCACCAACAACGACAAGATCAGCATCATAGCTCGCCTCTCCCGTGGATACGGCAGTGCCTGCTTTGGTGCAATCCCTTGTAAAACTGTTTTTGTCTCCACCAGCCTGGAGGATACAATCCTTCACCCCATTGATGATGCCCTTACAGGCAAGGGTACATCCGGTAATGGTATCCACATGTACGCTGTTGTTCTCCACAATCGTGGCGGGCATAAAATTAATAGCAGGAGCCGCAATCCATGAGGTCTCTTTGTTCTCGAGGACCTCGCAGCCGGTGATGACACCATTCTCAAAGGTGGTACTTACCTTGATAAAATCATTTCGCCCTGAACCGATGCCTTCGTAGGTTCCATCCTTTACCTGTGCAGCGGAGGAAACCGCCGTCGTACCCGATTGTTTTACTCCGCTCTCTGTGCTCTTATTGCCGCATGCCGCAAAGGTCAGCAATAGGGACATCAGAAAGGCTGAGCCAACTATGTGCATTATCGTTTTCATAACGTTGGTACTTCCCTTACGTAAAAATCTTATTTCTTCAACCAGCGCTGGATATCCCGAACCGCAAGGCGAGCACTGGTAACGGAAAAACCGCTTGCGGCCCCATTTGCTATACGCATATCGTAGGTATCACCATACAATCCGCCCGCATCAAGTCCTATCGCATAAAGACCAGGAACGACGTTTCCATCGCTATTTATCACCTGCAGCCCTTCCGTGACTTTCGAACCGCCGACGGTTGCGTACATTCCAAGAACAACCCTGACCGCATAGAAGGGAGCCTCTTTGATAGAAAAAAGAGCCTTTTTCTCCATGTAAAACTCTGGGTCCTGCCCCTGGGCCGCATAGCCATTCATGTCGACCACACTCTTTTTCAGGTTCTCAAGAGGCATACCGGTCTGTTTGGAAAGTCCTTCAAGGCTGTCGGCAGAAAACATCCAGTCATTTTTCTCGGCAAGAGCCTTATCGAGCCCCTCCTGCAACTTAGGGAGTTTTCTTGGTATGCCGAAGCCGAAACGCTGCCCCTTTTCGATGAACTCGTCTACGGTTTTCTGATCAAACACGACAAAGGCAGTTCCCCCGACCTGCTCCGTTGCATTGGATCGGTATTCGATGGGAAGCCTCTCGTTCATAAAGCGCCTCCCCTGGCGGGAGAGCGTCAATAGCCCCTCGTTGTAGACTGCCCCTAAGATATCAGGGTACTTGGTATCCGGGCCCATTTGCTGGCTTATCGGAATCGGCATAACAAGGCCGGCCCCAAGTACCGCACTCATGTTGATAAGATCGGCATGAACCTGGGAAAGCATCTTGAGTCCATCGCCTTCCCGTCCTCCGGCACCTACATTCAGATAACCGGGATACCGCAGGTACTTCTCCTTGAGGGCCTGATTGCTCGAAAAGCCGCCGGTCGCCAAAATGACCGCCCGGGCCTCGACAGATAGCCTTCCTCCATCCTTTTTCACCGCAGATACACCGCAAACCTTACCATCCCTGATGATGAGGGCCTTTCCGGGGGTCTCATAGAGGATTGTACCGTTGGGACTTTCTTCGATTCGCTCAGTAAGGTTTTTCACCGCCAGGCGGCCTGCCTTTCCTCCATCGAAAAGGTGCCATGCGACATTGCCGTCCGGCGGGTTCGCCGTAATGACACCCCGGAATTTCACTCCTCTGTCCATCAGCCATGTGATCGAATCACCGGCATTATTGTAAAAAGCCTTCAAAAGGGAGGCATTGGGCAGCCAGTGGTGAAAATCCATCGACTCCTTGAACAGGGTTTCCACCGAAAGATCCACACCGGCCTCTTTCTGAATCGGACTGTTCACACCGAATACACCTTCCACATAGGTGAATCCGCCACCGGTGTATGACAATTTCTCAAGAAGGACAACATCATACCCGGCCTCTATCGCCGCATTGGCAGCAACCAACCCGGCTCCCCCTGCCCCCACGACAACAACATCGCAGCTCACTTTTTCTTCGGGGAGTGTACCATTGCCGGTGGCCTCGTGACCCTTTCCTTGCAGCTTTTCAGGATCGCCTCCGGCCTGGCGCACGGCATCTGCAACTGCCGCAATGACGGCATTGCCGGCCACCGTTGCACCGGAAACCCCGTCCACATCAAGGCTTTGAGTCTTGACGATCTCTTCAGGGATCGTCGAAAACACCTTATCGGCGATCCCTTCCGTTTCACTATGGCTGACAACCTTTATAGCATCTATCTTTGATTCACTACATGTCACCTCTACCCGAACAGGGCCGTTGTGTCCTTGAGCCTCGGCAGTATAGGTTCCGGGCTTATAGTTTAGGGCTTCAAGTTCCTTTGTGCATGATTGCAGCATCAACAGGCTGATGATTGTTACAACCACGAAAAAAACACTTCTCACGCTTCTTTTCATGACTCCTCCGATATAGCACTACCTGCCGGTACGGCAGGTTTGAGAGATAGCATAGAGTTTCAAGCCGCTTGAAGGTCAAGGAGATACTTATTTTTTTATGGGAACTGAAAAGAGATAGAGGTAACGAGGTTTTTCGGACTGATAATCAAGAGAGAGGAATCTGCCGAGGATGGGACCGGAAGCACGCACATGATTGGAAGACAAACGCCTTCTCAGCACTTCCAGCTCACATTCCATGACCTTTTCTGCGCTGCTTATCATCAGTGCGGTAAAGAGACATTCGCAAGGGGAAAAAAATATAACGGGCGGGTTACCCTTTTCTCCAAGAGGCTCCCCCAGGTCCTGTGTGATGGAGAATCCCCAATCCCCCTTAGCCCCTTCACCATGGGCAGTATCTACGGCTTTCAGCAAGAGAGAATAATGGACCTGTGGCAGATATCGCATCCATCTTCTGACGACCCTTGTCACATCCTGCCGAATAGCAAGCTCTCCGCCGACAATGTTGGCAACCCTGTAGAGTCCCGGCCGCATCCCTATCTCCACACTCTCAAGAAGCCGCCTTGCACGGAGCAGTTCGGAACGGTAGGAGTCGATCTCCTTTTTGAGCATAGAGAGGCGTCCTATTTCTTCCTGCAAGTCATTGCTCTGACCGGCGAGCAGATCAAGGTTCGCTGCCGAATCATTGTGAGAAACCATGGGAGTCACCGTTTCAAGCGGTAATCCGAAACTCCTCAAAAGTCGGGCAATCAATAATCGGCAAGATTCCTCCGGAGTATAGACCCGATAGTTATTTTCACTGTCCTTAACGGGTTTGACTATTTCGTGGGTTTCATAGAATCGCAAGGTAGAGGCAGGTGTACCAATCAAATTGGATATGTCACCAATATGCAATTTATCAGCCATTGGTATAGTTGTCCCTCTTTTTTCGATCGAAGACGCAAAAGCAGGCCGCAACACAAAGAAGCGGCCTGCCTTGAACAATAGAGGAAAGCCTTTACTGCTTCGGAACGAAATCCGGCAGGCCCCCTGTTGCGGCATATTGGCCGGCAATATATCCGTGAGAGACACAATCCGCCACGGCGTTGGAGCCCAGACGGTTCGTACCGTGGACCCCGCCGACACATTCTCCGGCAGCGTAAAGCCCTGGTATCACGTGTCCCCAAATGTCCTGAACCTCGGTCTTCGGAGAAATCTTCAAACCACCCATGGTGTGGTGGACCGAAGGCCACTGTGGGATTGCATAATAGGGACCATATTCGATCTTCATCATGATACCCTTGTCAATGACCTTGCCGAAATCGGGATCATTGCCGTTCGCAACATAACCGTTATGCGTCTTGATGGTCTGGACCAGGTTCGTCGCCGGCATATTGACGTTTTGGTTCTTATAGGTATGGCTGTTGATGATCGCTGCAAGCTCTTCAAGGCTGTCGGCTTTGAAGATTCTTTCGGCCTCAATTCCGCCTTCAAGCTGCGACGCCGATATAAAGCCTCCCTCCTTGGCGATCTTTTCGCCAAAGATACAAAAAGTCGGAAAACTTCCCGTATCCTGGGCCGCCTTTGAGCAGACATCGCGCCGTTCTCCTTCATTTACATAGCGTTTACCGTTCGTATCAACATATACGACACCGGCACTGGGGCCGCTGAAGGGGATAACTGCATAACTATCAAGCACCCCGTTGTCGGGATTTGCAAAGGGATACAGCTGAATATAGCACATATGAAGGATATCCGCACCAACCTCCTGTGCCATTCGGATTCCTTCTCCGGTTGCACCTACATGGTTGGTAGTCGGAAGATCCTCGGTAAGAGTTGGTACATACTCGGAACGCATTGCCACATTTCCCGAAAAACCTCCGGTACAGAGAATCACGCCCTTTTTTGCTTCAACATTCTTGAGCCCGTCCTCGGTTTCAACTCGAATGCCGACAACCCTTCCGTCGCCTTTTGTATCACGATAAATCTGGACCATTTTGGTGTTGGTCATAACAGTTGCATCGGTTTTTGCAACGAGTTTCTTCTGTACCTGAACAATATCACTTCCCACACCATGAATAGTCGTATAGGTTCGGTAGCCATAGTGGCCTCCGGGCCTGGTGAGAGATTCACGAACCTTAAGTCCGTTATCAAGAAGCAGATTGAGATAAAAGGGGGATCCGTACACAAGGTTTTTGACAAGAGCGATATCACCCATATAATCTCCGCCCTTTATGGTGTCCTCGATATGCTTTTCAGCGGTATCGGGCGGGAGATTCAGCTTCTTCTGAAACTCGGATGCCAGATTACTGGTATAGGCGGCGTACACCCCCCCATTAATCTGAGAGTTACCGCCGACAAAGGGCATCTTGTCGATCAGAAGGGTTTTTGCGCCACTATCAGCAGCGCTGTGGGTTGCAGCGAGGCCCGCAAAGCCACCTCCGACGACAATAATATCATAGCTCATGTCCCAAGTACTTGGAATCGAAGGCGATCCCAACGCCGGTCGTTCCGACTCACCTTGCGCCGCAGCGACAGCCTGGCGGACATCGAAATCGGCTACATTTCCCCCCGCTTCTTCTATCGCCGCCTTTACGGCATCAAGGATACCATTACTTGTGTAGGAAGCTCCTGATACGGTATCTATCGCAATGCTCTGTTGCTCGACGATGTCTTTGGGCATCTTTTCGAGAGCAACATCGGAGACGCCCGCAGTTTCGGAATGCTTGAGGATTTCAACCTTGTCGATCCTCTCCTCCGAAAGCGTTACCTCCACGACCATCCCGTCGTGTACCCCTTTTACCGTTTCCGTATACACTCCGGGTTTCATCGGATGTATCGTCCGACCTTCCATTGTATCCGGCGAAACCGTTTTGGCCTCGTCGGAAGCTTGGCCGCAGGCGATGAGAAAAAGCGCCATACAGGCAACAAGCAGCAGAGAAAGCATTTTCTGGCCTTTCATCTTAGGCTCCTTTCGTATTGGCTACATCAAAGCACGAAAATGTGCAATTGATTAGTCGTTATCTGGAAAAATAATGGATCACGCAACAGATTTTGTCAATATTGATTTATCGATAAAAATTTATGATAATTTTAATCGTGAACAAATCACTCCGAATGGGAGTACCCAAGGCCCGCCAGATACTCCGACAAAGAATGCCGGGTATTGCCGACCCGGCCTGTGACCGTTTCGGAAGCGATCATGGAATTGAGGACCGCCTCCTCGATCGCTTCTACAGCAGCAAGGAACGGGGTGTCCAGATAGTCGTCATGCAGACAACGGCAATCGATATAGGCCCTTTCCGGAATATGAGGGATGGTATAGGCGGTGGAAAAAGCAACGACAATCTCCCCACTCCCCCCGGCGATAAAGGAGCCGCAGCGGGCCAGCCCCGCCTCCCCCCGCCGCGCCAGCCTAAGCAACTGACGACTGTCCAGAGGGGCATCGGTTGCAAGCAGGACAATGACCGAGCCCTGTTCCCGCTGCTCGGGGCGTCTCTTTGTTTCGGAAGACAGGATCGCCAGACGGCTGCCGACAGGATCTCCGCCGATCCGCAAATCAGGCAGGCGTCCATAGTTGGTCAGAACGAGGGCTCCAAGATTGATGGTCTTGCCATCGACGATAAAGGTTCTGGAGGCGGAGCCGATACCGCCTTTGAGTTCGTAACAACTCATTCCCCGGCCAGCGCCGACAGCCCCTTCCTGAAGGGTGCCACTTGCCGCGGCAGCCTCAACGGCTTGAAAGATATCCGCTTTTTTCAAAACGGGACGGCGAATGTCGTTGAGAAAACCATCGTTGCATTCGAGGACCAGCGGATTGACGGTGCCGGTGCTCCTGCCGATCTCGGGGTTTTCCCGAAGGGCATGTTCCACCAATCCCTGAAAAGCGGTCCCGACATTCAGCGTACTGGTAAGGATGATCGGGGTCTCGATATTGCCGAGCTCGTTAAGCTGGATAAGCCCGGCACTCTTCCCAAAACCGTTTATGACATGGCACGCGGCGGGGACCTTCTGGCGGAAGATATTCCCGCGATGTGGAAGAAGTGCCGTAACCCCCGTCTGAATGTCCCCCTCGCAGTAGGTAACGTGTCCAACACAAACCCCTCCGACATCGGCAATCGAGTTCAACGGCCCGGGCTGTAACCTGCCGGGACATAGTCCCCAGCTCCTGGCAAGCATACTCACCTCTTGTCCTCCTCGTAAAGTAAAGCAGCAGCTTCATAGTACGAAGAGGAACAGGAAGACACAAGCTACCGGCCGGTCGATACAATCATTTCATCAAGCCGTTTCAGGCTCTCCAGAAGGTATGAAACAAGCCCCTCACGGTCGATGTCCAGAAGAACCCGCGCATTCGGAGGCTGGGACGGAATTCTCCTGCGGTCGGCAAGGCTCATGCCGCGGGTAAGCTCTCCCCTGGTTTCTATGGCAACGTGGTAGTATGCGGATTCAAACAGATCGGGCTTCAGGATCCAGAGGGCGGCGCAAAGGTCGTGCAGGGCACTACCCTCGAAGCCGAATTGTCTGGAAGCGATGTTGTAGAAATCAAGCAGCTGGGCAAAAAACCGGGAAGAAGCTCCCCCTTGGTGAAGCGCTTCCCACTGCCGGGGATAGATCAGCGCCTTTTCGGTCACATCAAGGCCGCTCATGGTAATGGGAACCCCCGATGCAAAGACAAGGGCGGCCGCCTCGGGATCGACATAGAAGTTGAATTCGGCCGCCGGGGTGATATTTCCGTTGGAAAGTCCCCCGCCCATCATGGATATCTCTTCGATCCGTCCACCAAGCTCGGGGTAACGGGTAAGAAGCCCGGCAATATTGGTTAGCGGGCCTAAAGCAACGATGGAAACCTTTTCGGGGGAAGAAACAATGGTCTCACGCAGGAAAGAAAGGTAATCCACCTCAAGAGGCAAACGGGCTGGAGAAGGCAGATCGTGGCCATCCATTCCCGAACTGCCGTGGGCGTGTTCGCCCGTTTCAAGCTCCCGTTCCAGGGGTTTTGAGGCGCCCATGACGATCGGCACCCGGCTTTTCGTCAGTTCGGCAATCATGAGCATGTTTTTCGTGACCAATTCCAGGCTCTGATTCCCGGCAACGGTGGTGAACCCAAGGACCTTTACCAGTTCGGGATGGGCCATCAGGGTCATGATGGCAATCGCATCATCATGGCCGGGATCGGTATCGATGATGACAGGACGTACCTTACTCATCATGACCGCCCCTTCTTTTGCTCTCGGCTGCTTCGCCTCACCGCATAGAGGGCAAGTCCGATGATGGTGCCGAGATACGGGATGGTTTTTACCAACTCCGAGGGAAGATTGATGGTCTGCAGGGTGTTTGCAAGGGCATCGGCAAGGCCGAAGAAAGCGGCCGTTATGGTGGTGCGAACCACCAAACCGCCCCCCATTGCCTCGGCTGCCAGGGCGATCCATCCACGTCCGGCCGACATATCACGGGAAAACCAGGAGACATAGCCCATGGAGAGGAAGGCCCCGCCAAGCGCGGCAAAGAGCCCGCTCATCAAAAGCGCAGCAAAGCGGATCCTGAAAACATCGATGCCGACGGACTCGGCCGCATGGTGGTTTTCTCCCACGGCCCTGATCCAGAAGCCCAGAGGGGTGTGGTTCATCAGATACCAAAGCCCCACAACAGAAAGTATGCAGACGTAGGTCAACAGGTTATGCCCCGAAAGAATATCGCCGAGAACGGGGATGCGCGCAATAAGCGGCAATGTGATATCCGGCAGCACCTTGCTCGGCAGGGAAGAGGATGTCCCCTTCTCTCCTGTCAGGATGGAAAGGAGAAAGATGGTCCCTCCCGAGGCAAAGAGATTCAGAGCGATACCGCCGAGAATAACATCGGTTTTCATCTTGAGAGTAAACCAGGCAAGGATTGCCGAAAACAACACCCCTGAGAGGATGGCAAAGAAAAGGCCGAGGGCGGCACTCCCGGTATAGGCGCTTCCGATAACGCCGCCGAGGGCGGCGGTGAGCATAATACCCTCCAGTCCGATATTGACGATTCCCGCGCGATCCGAGATCAGTGCACCGAGAGCGGCAAAGACGATCGGAGTGCTTACCCGCAGGACCGAAAAGAGAAAACTTGATGAGAAAATGAGATGCCAAAACATACTATGCCAACGCCTTTTTCAGGATTCGTCGTTCTTCGAGACCATGGAGGAAACGGTCCGCCGAAATCAGGAGAATGATTACCGCCTGTACGATGGAAACCATTTCCGCAGGGACATCCGCCTGCCGGGCCATGATATCGGCACCGGTCCGGATATAGGCAAGAAAGAGGGCGGAGCCAAGCACCGGAAGGGGTTTGTTACGGGCCAGCATCGCCACCAGCGCCCCGTCGAATCCGAGCCCCGGCAGGGATGCCCAGCGAAATCGGTCGTACATGCCGAGAACCTCCACGCTTCCTCCCACCCCGGCAATGAAACCGGCAAGAAGATGGGCTATGATAATCATGCTGAAACTGGAAAAGCCGGAATACTCCACGAAGCGGTGGTTGAAGCCGAACATCCTGAGGAGGTAGCCGATACGATGGCGCCGGGAAAAAAGATAGACACCGGCGACAAAACAGAGGCAGATCACCAGGCCGAGGTGAATCCTGGTCCTCGGAATAATACGCGGAAGCAGTGCGGAGGGAGCCAGCTTTAACGAGGCTATTTCCGTCAGATCTTTGTCGCGTATAACGTTGTTAAGAAGATAAAGACCCACTCCCGCAAGAATGCTGTTCATCATAAGCGAGGATACCAGCTCGCTGGCGTTCCACTTTGCCCTGAGATAACCGGGCACAAGGGCAACGACCATTCCCATCACTGCTCCTGCGGCAATGGCAGCGCTTACATGCAGAAAGGGATTGGCAATGGGAACCAGTACGGCCACAAAGGCGGCGGTCAAACCCGAGAAATAGAAGATCCCCTCGGCTCCCAGGTTGAAAAGATTTGCCTGAAACAGAATGGCCGTCGAAAGTCCGGCAAAGATCAGGGGAATGGTGAGTTCTATGACATTTCCGAGATAGCGGACATTTTTCAGGGGACCGAAAAGAAAAAGTCCCATGGTGCGTAGCGGGTTCTTGCTTACCAGTGAGATGATGATGAAGGCAAGCAGGAGCGACAGGAGAATGGCTACCGCCAGACGGACCGTTTTAAAAAACCCCTCGTTCATGCCTCGTCTCCCTGTCGCTTTATTCCAAGCATATAAAAACCAAGCTCCTTTTCATCGAGATCGGAAATATCATCGAAACGTGCGGTAATCTCTCCATTAAAAAGGACAATCAAGCTTGTACAGAGATCAAGGAGTTCTCCCAGGTCCGCGGAAACCAGGAGCACCGCGGTCTGGTTTCGACTCATCTCGATAATTTTCCGGTGGATTTGTTCGGCGGAATTGATATCCACTCCCCGGGTCGGCTGATCGGCCACCAGGATGGAAGGATCGGAAGCACATTCCCGTGCGACAACCACCTTTTGGATATTTCCTCCCGAAAGCTGCCCTACACTGTCGGCAATTGAGGAACAGCGAATATCGTATTCCCCGACCAGTGTTCTGCTATCGTTTTCGATCTCCCGTTTGCGCAACCATGATCGGCGGGAAAAGCGTTTGTCGGAGAGGCGATTGGTTATGAGATTTTCCCATATGGCGCCGCCGGTGGCGCATCCGTTTCTCATACGGTCCTCGGGAATATAGGCAAGGCCGAGGGAGCGAACCTGGCCGATATTCCGGGGACGCAGCTCTTTTTCCCCATAGGAAAGAGAACCTTCCTGCAGTCTGCGCTGGCCGGTAATAAGCTCGATAAGTTCACGCTGACCATTGCCTTCAACACCCGCCACGCCAAGGATTTCCCCCTCACGTAACGAAAAGGAGAGCTTTCGAAGCACCGGCCGGCCGTTTGTATCCACAAGGCTCAGCGCCTCCGCACGCAAAGCCTGCCTGCCGGGGGAAACCCGTTTCCATTTTGTTCCCCCGCTCATGATCTTTCCGATCATCGCTTCGGAAATTTCCCGTTCATCGACCTGCGAGGTCAAAAACCTTCCGGCAACCTCCCCTTTTCTGATCACGGTGATCCTGTCGCTGATCTGTTTCACTTCCTTCAGCTTGTGTGAGATAAAAACAATGGTATGTCCCCGCTTTTTCAGCACAAGCAGCTGCTCAAAGAGTTCATCCGTCTCCTGAGGGGTAAGAACCGCGGTAGGTTCATCCAGGATCAAAATCCGTGCACCGCGGTAGAGGGCCTTGAGGATTTCAAGTTTCTGCATCATGGCTACACCGATATCCTCGACCCGGGCTTCGGGAGTAACCTTCAGTTCAAACTGTTCGGCAACCTCCCTGGTTTCCGCAATGGCTTTGCCCTTATCGAGCTTGGTATACCGGGAAGGTTCCATGCCCAGCACCAAATTCTCTGCAACGGTAAAGGATGGAACCAGCATGAAATGTTGATGCACCATTCCTATGCCGAGATCGATGGCATCCTGGGGGGAACGAATGTGCACTTCCTTTCCTTTCAGAAAGATCTTTCCCTCCGAAGGCTGTTCCATGCCGAAGATAATCTTCATGAGGGTGGACTTTCCCGCTCCATTTTCTCCACAGATCGCATGGATCTCACCCTCGTTAAGAGAAAATGAGATATTACGGTTGGCCACAACCCCCGGATACACCTTGGTGATCCCCTCTAAAACAAGTGCCGGTTCCATCGTTTTTTACCCGCTATCTCCGGGAAACACGCTCCCTGAGGGCGTTGATCTGTTCAGATTCCATGCCGAAGGCGGAAGAGACCTCAATCTGCCCTGCGACCAGTTCCTGGGTAACCGCTTCGACCCTGGCCTTCAACTCGTCGCTCATCACCGCATCGTAAAACTCATTCTTTGCAAGGCCGACGCCACCCTCTTTGACACCAAGAACCTCATGGGTGCCGAATGGAAGCTCCCCGGACAGGGCGAGAGAGACGGCCCGAAGTACGGATTGATCGATTCGCTTGATCGTCGAGGTAACAATGTGGGACGCCTTTTGAGGATCGCTCTCCCGGAAAAGCATGGCCTGATCGGAGTCGACTCCAATTGCATAGCCGTTTGCCGCCTTTGCTGCATCCATCAAGCCCAGGCCGGTACCGCCTGCCACATTGTAGATGATGTCGGCCCCGGCGTTGTACTGGACAAGTGAGAGCTCCTTTCCCTTGGCAGGATCATTAAAGTCTCCGGCATAGGAGATAAGCACCTGGATATCGGGATTGATGTTCAAAGCACCTTCGATATAGCCGACCAAAAAGTCGTTGATTCCCGGAATATCCATCCCCCCCAGAAAACCAATCGTCGCCTCATCATTGGAAAGGGGCAGATCGGAGGTGGTTACCAGAGCCGCCACCGTTCCGGCAAGAAAGCCGATGTCGTTAGTGGCGTAAAACATCGAATAGACATTATTCGGTGTTTCGACAATCGATGTATCGAAGTTGATAAACCTTTGGTCTGGGTACTGGGGCGCCACCTGATTGAGAAGCTCGGTCATCGAACTTCCGGTAATAATAATGTCCCAATCCCCGTCGATGGCGTCATACAAGGCCGGCTCCCATTTGGTGGAATCCACCCCGGCCTCAATAACCTTGGTCTCGGCGCCGAATTCCCGGGCAACCAAGTCCAGTCCCCTGTTCGCAGAATCAAAGAACGACTTATCCCCCAGATTACCTGGAATGATAAGAATGACCCGAAGGGTATCAGTATCGACAGGACCCTCGTTTTGTCCTCCGGCCCATCCGAAACACGCAACCATTACCGTAAGGATGAGCATGCTAAGACATCGTTTTTTCATGTGGTACCTCCAAGATACCTTCAGATTAAGGCTAATTTAATCATATGTCAATTATTTTTTAAGTAAAATAACTTAAAAGTTTAAGTTGTCTTGCAGAGACAAATCGATATATAATGAACACCATGGCAGCAACATTAGACGACATTGCACGACAAGCCGGAGTTTCCATAGCCACCGTTTCTATGGCGCTCAACAAAAAAAAGGGAGTCAGCAAAAGCAAGGCCGAAGAGATCCGGCGTATAGCTCAGGAGTTGGGTTATCAAAAGCAGCAGGAGCCCGACCTCGACGGCAGAACGCTCCGATTTGTGCAGATCCTAAAGTCCTCCGACTCCTGGGATGATACCTACCGTATCTTTATCGCCGAATACCTTGAAGGCATTACAACGGTGGCCGCGGCGCACGGAATGACCGTGGACATTCAGACCTTTATGCTGGAAAACATCAAGGCCATCGGATGTCGCGAAACCCAGGAAAACGGTGTGGGAACGATTTTTCTCGGTGCAGGGCTTTACCGGGAAGATGTCCGCCTTCTTCACGAAATCGATCCGCACGGGATCTTTATTGATGTGTGCTACTATGGGATCAATGCGACCTTTGTCGATATCGATAATGCCGAAAGTATCTATCAAATCGTATCCCATCTCGTCGATAAGGGGCATAGCCGAATCGGCTTTATCCAGGCCGATAGGCTGAGTCCCAATTTTCAGGCGAGGGAAGATGCATACAGGGCGGCCCTCCGCCTTTTCGGGCTTGCATACAGCGACGATATGGTTGTACGAATCGCTACCAATAGAGAAACAGGGAAACAGGCCTTCACCGATTATTTTAAAACCCACCGCGGTCATGCGAGCGCCTTTCTGTGCGCCAACGATATCCTTGCCTACAACTGCATGAATGCCTGTCGGGATATTGGTTTGACAATTCCAGGTGATATTGCCCTCGTAGGTTTCGACGACCTTCCGGCAAGTAAAGAGCTCTCTCCTTCCCTCTCAACGGTACGCATTTCGCGCAAAAGCATTGCGGAACGGGCATTTCATCACCTTATCGACTACCAAAGGGGATTGGTACCACCTCCCCCCGAAAAAATCCTCATCGCAGGGCGACTGATGATACGGGAAAGCTCATAGAAAGCATAAGGGACCAAACGTCTCGGAAAATGTCATATATCAATGCCATTCCATTGCCATCAAAGAAAACTGCAGTTTGGCAAGCTCCGGGAGAGAAAAATTTTCGATCTCCAAGAGCTCCTTAATAACGTCTATCCTGTACTTCATGGTGTTGTAGTGGATGCTAAGCGCCTTTGCAGCACGGGACATGTTACCGGAATGATTGATAAACAGCCTGAGACTTGACACATATTCCGTATGATACGAAGCATCATATTCCCGAAGCCGCAAAAGAGGCGGATAGCAGAGGTCCTCCGGGTTTACACTTTGAGAACAGAGGAAGAGTATGTCAGTAAGGAATATATCTTCATAACAGGAAAGTAGCCGATCTGCCGGGGCAAAGCGAAGGGCGGCTTTGGCCTGGCGAAGATGTTCTGCAGTCTTGGATAGGAGATCATACTCCCTGCTGATGCCACAGCGGAATTTGTTTCTCTCGGCAAGCGCCGCAAGCTCCTTCCTCTTTTCGGGGGAAAGACTCTTTCCCGCATTACCGTTGAGAAGGGCAACAACCTGATCATCCACTACGGTGCACAAGCTTCGTGGAAAAATGGCTTGCACTTTTCTTTGGATGAAGCTGGGGGCACAACATTCGTTCTTGTTTTCCCTTGTTTCCCGAACAAGGAGAATACGCAGCCGCCCTTCCACTTTAACATCAAGGATATTCTGCAGATGCTCGATTTCCTCTTTCGTCCCAACCTCCTCCCTGAGAATTCGACTGAGGAAATAATCGCCTCTGCTATGCAAATCGAGATAGGAAAGATGGTATTTCTGAAGTTCGGCGGAAAGGCTTTTTCCAAGCAGAGCGACGATATCGATATCTTCCCGGGTGTAACTTCGAGTACACCATATACCAAGCCTGCCTATAAGCTTTCCCTTTGCAACGACATCACAACCGATAACATCGGGACGCCCACCACATCCGGCTTCGATCGTCGGGATTCCCTCTGGATTCTGCACCCTTTGCAGATAACCTGATTCCTTGATCCGTACCAATTGCTTTTCTGAAATGACTCCTTCCTCGATATACTCCAACCAACGCTCGTCATCAAGGCCTTCCCCACCGACCTTTCGTATCAGCCGAAAAGCAGGATCAAGAAGATGTAACGGCATACCAAGCATATCATACCCAGCCTCCAACAATGGGGTAATCCCCTGTCCCTTGGAAAGGATGTCGAGAAAACGCTCGTATGCATGATAAAGGCGCCCTTCAGAGAGCCCCGGGCTTTGTTCCATGGCAGTACAGAAGTATAGTACGAAAAGCCCGGGAGCTCAATGAAGCAGAAATCTTAAGACAAAAAGCTAGTTCGCAAAATCTTCCAGAACGGATTGTCCGGCGATCCTTCCCGAGTTATAGGCCCAGGCTGCGGTTACACCTTCGATAAGGGGATATACGTTGTTATAGATTGCATTGACAACATTTCCTGCCGCATACAGTCCGGAGATTGGTTTTCCCGCCTTGTCGGTTACATTGAGGCGTGAGTCGGTAGAAATTCCGCCGAGCCCTCCGAGGGTTACAGTTTGACCCTTACAGGCATAGAAAGGCCCTTTCGTAATGGGGACGAGATACATGGGATCCTTTTCGAACTGTTCATCATTCTTTGCCGCACAAACCTGATTGTATGCCGCAACACTCTTTGCAAAGGTCGCCGGATTGATACCGATTGCCGTGGCCAAATCTTCGAGAGTGTCGCCTTTGAAGGCACCGCCTAACGTAAATGCGGTCCCGAACTGCTCGGAGAGGCCTGTCCAGGGCTCATGGATCGGGGTAAGCTCCTGTCCGGCCAGGCGCTCGGGGCTTTCGGTAATCCCCAGAGCCGAGGTTCCCCCGGATTCAAGGGCCGCAAGGCTCGTTGAATCGATGATCACGTAGTAGTTCCCTCCGGCCGCAGCGGTGGCATTTGCGACAAGAGCACTATCGTAGGCAAGAGCCTCGGATGCAAAACGCATACCTTGAGCGTTGACCCAAAGAGCCCCGGGATAGTTGGCAAGATGGTTGACCGCTTCGATGCCGCCGCGAGCCCCCTTATCGTCAATCGCGCCTGCCGCATTAATGACATCAAAGGGCATATCCACACCATGGTACTGGCTGAACTCCCGATTTTCTCCACCGGCTCCCACGGCCCTGGCCATCTTGATGCCGTCGCCGGTCTGGGTACCCGAGTTCAGCAGGCTCTGGGCAACACCGCCTGTGGCCTGGTCCAGCATCTCCCGATTGGCACCGAAGCCTCCGGAAGCGATGACCACGGCATTTGCATTGATGATCACCTTGGTTCCATCGGCCTTCTGTGCTTCGATACCGGCTACATGGCCATCCTTCATGAGAATCTTTTTGGCAGGAGTCTCATACATCACCTCTCCGTCGTACGTATCCAGATAGGACAACAACGACTTTATGTAATCGAGCCGCTTTGCATCCTCTTTATAGTGGTGATAGGTCTCGAATCCGCCTTCATGGGATTTCTGGACATTGGGAATAAGCTTGAAGGCGAAACCGTGATCCTCCAACCAATCGACGGTGGATGCGGATTGCTTGAAAAACCGCCAGGTGAGGCTGGGGTCGTTCAGCCAGGAGGTGTAATCCTGCCACACCTTGTAGACATCTCCGGTCCGACAAACCACGCCGGCCTCTTTCTGCAGCCTGGAATCGGTAGCGAAAATCCCCGAGGCAAGGATACTGGTGCCTCCCGGTTGTGCCGCTTTTTCGACAAGGATGACCTTTTCACCCCCTTCCGCCGCAGTAACGGCTGCCGCGCTTCCCGCGCCTCCGGCACCTATGACAACGACATCGCAGTCATAGGATTCGGTTTTTGCAGCATCCGTCTTCACCTGTACGGCTTTGAGTGCCTCTGCCGACCCACCGGCTTTTTCAACATCTTGTGCCGCCGCATTCAGGATCGCTTCACTTACCTTTGTAGCCCCCGATATCGCATCAATCGCGAGGCTTTGGTGCTCTACGATGGCCGCAGGAATTCGCTCGATTGCAGCAGCGGCTATGCTTGCAGTCTCGGAGTTATCGACAACCGCAACATCTGCAATCTTTCCCTCTTTGATGGTCATCTGAACCGTGACAGGCCCGTTATGACCATCGGCCGACGAGGTATATACCCCATCCTTCATGGTCTTATTCCCGCAGGAACCACATCCAAGCAGGAGAAACATCACCAACAAGGCAAAACCTATTCGTCGAAAGGACTTCTTCATACTGCCTCCCAAATATTATGTATCGATATTATTTTACTAAAAGCGATTTAAAAGGTTATTGGCCGAACCGTACAAATCAGGAGGCTTTTTTTCGTTGATCATTGCATCTAACTAACAAGAAAGGAACAAAGCCATGACGGAAGGCAAACACAGGTATGTGGAAATAGCTTGGACGTTATCAGCGTTCCATACGAATGAAACGGAGGAAACCATGAAAAGAGTTTTGTCCCTGTTCGCCCTTGCCGTCCTATCCGTCGGTATGGTATGTGCCGGAGGCAACCAGGAAACATCACAAACGGAAAAGCCGGTCAAAGAGATCTATTTTTGGCATGCATTCGGAGACGCGGCCAGGTCCCAATGGATAGAGGACCGGGCCGGTGAGTTCAACACCAGCCATCCGGGCTACAAGGTGGTGGTTGAGGCAAAGGGAAGCTATCGGGATACCCTACAGGCAGCCATTCTTGCCGATAAGCAGGGATCAGCCCCCCATCTGGTGCAGGTCTTCGAGGTAGGGAGCCAGCTCGCCTATGACTCCGGTATCTTTATGCCCGTCGGAGAGATCGGTTCCTTCGATACCTCCGACTATATCAAACCGGTACTTAACTATTACACCATCAATGATAAGGTCAATTCGATTCCCTTTAACAGCTCTTCTCCCGTCCTCTATATTAATAAAGATAAGATCGTGGAAGCAGGCTACCCTGTCGACTATGTTCCCGCAACTTTCAGCGACGTGATCAAACTTCTTGAAACGGCAAAGGCTAAGGGTGTCGAGGGGGCGAAGTTCTCCATGTGCCTCCACGGCTGGTATTTCGAACAGTGGATGTCGGAACAGAATGCGATGCTGGTGAATAACGGCAACGGTCGGGACGCACGAGCGACCGAGACAAACCTCAACAGCCCCGCAGGTATGAAAATCGGCAACTTTATGGCGGAACTTGCAAAAAAGGACCTCTACACCTATTCAGGAAAGTTTGAAGACTGGAACGGAAGCGACGCCATCTTCGAGGAAGGAAAAGCGATGATTCACATCACCTCCACCGCCGACCTCGGAAATATATCAAAGGCGGTCGAAGGAAAATTCAAGCTCGGCGTCGGTTTCATCCCCATACCCGACGGAGCGACAAGAAACGGCACCGTCATCGGAGGGGCCAGTGTTTGGGTCACCAAGAATCATCCGGAGGACGAGTTGACCGCTGCACGGGATTTCGTACTGTTCATGACAAATACCGAAAACATGGTTAGCTGGCATAAGCTTACCGGTTACTATCCGGTGCGCAACTCCTCGGTGGAAGCACTTAAGCAAGAGGGATGGTTCGACAGCGATGCAAATCAGATCGTCGCCTTCAATCAGCTTTTGCAGACGAAAAGCAACAAGGCAAGTGCCGGTGCTCTTGCAGGGACGTTAACCGATAACCGAACAATCATCGAAACGGCCCTCCAGAAGATCCTCCAGGGAGCCGACGTAAAGAGTGCCCTCGCTGAAGCGAAAATTCTTTCAGATACCAAGCTAAAGGAATATAACGCAAACTTTTAGTAACACGCTTTCTTTAGCTTTTCATATAGGGCTGATAGGAGCAGTCGTACGGCCGGCTTCTGTCGGCCTGTTTTTGTACAAGGAGCCTTTGATGAATATCTTTGATCAAGGGGAAAATGCCGTTTTCAGGGGGACATGGAAGGCGGTCCTTTTTCTTCTGCCCACTATTTTGATCCTCATCGTCTTTCTCTACTTTCCGGCGTGGCATTCGCTGGTTATGAGTTTTTTCCGAAACAACCTCTTTCTTGGGACCCATACATTCATCGGCCTGGGAAATTACCGAAATCTCTTTACCGGCCCCCTGGCCCCGGCCTTTCTCCAAAGTCTGACCCAAACCTTGCTGATCAGCCTCCTCATTGTCTTCATAGGGATTTCTGCTTCCATTTTCCTGGCCATACAGGCAAACAAAAAGATCAAGGGCGGGACCGTGTACAGGATGCTGCTCATCTGGCCCTTTGCCCTCTCTCCTGCCGTAGCCGGGACCATCTTCCTCTTCATCTTCAATCCCGAGGTCGGTATCATGAACACCCTTCTCGATTTCCTCTTTTCGGTAAAACCTCGCTGGCTCGATTCGCCCCTGCTTGCGCTCACGCTCGTGGTCTTTGCCGCTGTATGGAAGTATCTTGGGTATAACATCGTCTTCTACCTGGCCGCTCTGCAGAACATCCCCACCGAACCCCTTGAAGCGGCCGATATTGACGGGGCAGGTGCGTGGAGAAAATTCTTCAATGTGCTGTATCCTCTCCTGAGCCCTACCACATTTTTTCTGGTCTTCACCAATATCAGCTACGCCTTTTTTGAGACCTTCGGACTTATCGATATCCTTACAACAGGGGGTCCCGTCGGCCCCCCGACAGTGCTGGATAAAACGGGAATCACCACCACCCTCATGTACAAGGTCTTTCAGGACGGCTTTGGGGGAAGCAGCAATATGGGTTTCGCGGCAGCAGAAAGCGTCATTCTGACCATCATGGTGGGGGTTGTTGCCTATTTCCAATTCTCATCCATGGGCAAGGGCATACACTATCAGGGGTAATAGTATGAATAAGAAAAAAAAGGGCGCGCTCTGGGTACACATTGTACTCTGTACGGCGGTGATTCTCGTCTGTTTTCCCATCGTATTTGCACTTATAAAATCGACTCAAAACACTGCTCAGGTTCTTTCCCCGTCGCTGAAGATCGGATCCAGTTTTTTTCACAATTTCAAGCGGGCCTTTTTCGACTATAAACTCTGGATCTACATGAAAAACTCTTTGGTAATCTCCGTATATGTTACCCTAGGAAAGATTATTCTCTCCTTTCTTGCGGCCTTCGCATTGGTCTACTTCAAATTCAAAGGCAAGAAAATCATCTTTATCTTTATTATTGTAACGCTCATGATGCCGACCGAGGTGCTGATCCTCGGGCTCTTCAACCTGATCGCGAACAAACCTGCAGCCAGCCTGCTCCAATGGGCATCCTGGGTTTTCAACCCCGTCAAACTGCTGTTCCATCCCATTGCATACGGTTTCGGCTGGTCCAATACAAACCTCGCCATCATCGTTCCCTTTCTCGCCTCTGCGACGGGCGTCTTTCTTTTCATCCAGCACTTCAACTCTGTTCCCCGCTCCCTGGTTGATTCTTCCAGAATAGACGGAACAGGCCCTATAGGCTTTATTTTCCACATCCTTATTCCCATGAGCTGGAACACCATCGGAGCCCTGGCGCTGATTCAATTTGTCTATGTCTGGAACCAATATCTCTGGCCAAGGGTGATCGTCCGTTACGATGCCAATCAGGTGGTACAGGTCGGGATGAATAAAATCATTGCAATCGGCGATTCGGTCGCCTGGGGAGAGGTTATGTCCGGTGCCATCATCGCCATGATACCGCCCTTGATTATCTTTGCCCTGCTGTACAATGCTTTTATGAAGGGGTATGCGCTGAGTTCCGATAAGTAATGGATAGATGTTCTGTCCCGTAACACGAAAAAAGGAGGAAAAGACAATGCAGATGGAGATCATCGATTTAACTCCCGAAACAATCGCCGACTACGGCGTTTGCGGATACAAGGATGTGAAAAAGCACCTGGAACTACGAAAGAAAATCGACTGGTTTGCGGAATACTATCCGAAGGGGCTACGAATAAAGGTGCTCCTTGCGCAGCCCGGAGGCTATCAGGGAATGATCGAATACCTCCCCGCATCCTATGCGCATCGTCCGGTGGCGGCCGAGGGATATATGTTTGTTCAATGCCTTTTTGTCGGCTTCAAAAACGAATTCAAGGGAAACGGCCACGGGAGCTCCCTCATCGCCGCCTGCCTGGACGATGCAAAAGAGCAAAACATGGCCGTGGTTGCCAGGAAAGGCTCTTTTATGGCGGACAACAGGATCTTCCTCAAAAGCGGTTTTCGGATCGTCGACAGCAGCAAGCCCGATTTCGACCTGCTGGTCAATCAGTTTGATGACAGAGTACCAGCTCCCCGTTTCAAGAAGGCCGAGATGCAGGAAAGCCTGAAACAGTACAGCGACGGATTAACGATAATCCGGTCCGTCCAGTGCCCCTATACGGAGAAGAACGTCAATGCCATCGTAAAGACGGCACAAAGCCAATTTCATCTTGATCCCAACGTAATCGATCTTAACGACGCGGCATCTGCTCAGGCTTCGCCCTCGCCTTTCGGATCCTTTTGTATCATCTACAACGGGAGAATCATCAGTCACCATCCCATCAGCAACAAACGTTTCGAGAATATCATGCATAGTGTCAGGAATCCTGGTGATAAGTGAAAGCATGTTTCCGCCGTTGAATGATCAGATAATCCTTTCAATGTTCCCTCAATCCCTGTACATATGGCTCATTCGGTTTCTGCCTTGACAGATACTCACTAACCGTTTATCAGTTTTGAACAATCGGTCAAAAATGATATGATAATTAAGAATAAGAACGAAATAATTCGGAAGGCAATTCCGGTTTTTAACCGAGAAGGAATACCGGGAGCATCTGTTGCCGCTATCGCAAAAGAGATTGGAATCGTAAAAGGCACGCTCTACTATTATTTTGACTCATAGCTGTCCAAAATAATCATAGCAACTCCATCTGAAGCGTTAAATCTTGAGGAGATGACGAAACCCCGAATGGCTTATTCAACCATTCCCATAAACTTCGCCTGGAAAATAGAAGCATTGGGATGACATTCATCAGACTTCCAATTGTCCATTTATGGGTTGATAGAAATTTAAGATAACTCAATAACAGGTAAGAAATCATTGCAGTCCATATTTGAATAAGTATTGCATTTCGACTGGTTCCGAGGAAACTTTTTATCTTGAGATTCTGTTTCATAG